>JAEXXW010000081.1 GCA_023405565.1 Pseudomonadota bacterium | reverse complement strand
GTACGGACATGTATTGCGCGTCTCGGTCAGGTTCGTGAGTTTGAACGGGCGTATCGCCGCCGCATAGGCCGATTCGAGATCGCCAAATCCAAACGCACCAATTGTTGTTCCTGCGAGACCCGCGCCTGCGCCTTTTAAGAAATGGCGCCGCGAGAGCTCCATATTCATCGATGGCCCTCCTTGAGACCACGTGCCCCCACCGGGGGACGATTGCATTGAAAGAAGGCACCCTCCGGCACCCTCACGCTCACGGAATTGCCAAAAGGGTATTTTTGAACTGCTCCAGTGTCAATGAACGTGGAAAAAATGCAGGCCAATGCACGTGCGATATTTTGCCGTAAAACCAATAAAGTTGCTGATTTCTGACAGCACAGAATCGGGCGACGTCCATAGCCGCAAACTATCAAGACAGGCACGGCTGCATATCTATGCTTTAGACTGTTTTTATTTCCTCATTCCAATTTAGAGTTGACCCGTCGACACCCAAGCGCTGAACTGGATGTGTGCCGACACAGAGCGCTCCCGCGGGTCGGGGCATTGCACGTCTGATTTCGATGACCTGCACCCCCCTTGTTCTGGGGTCGCTTTTCCTTGTCGTGCCGGCCCGCGCAACGGCAAACGAAACGCAGGTAGAACTGTCCGTCCCGGCGCAAAGTTCCAGACCCGCCTTCACGCTCGACGATCTCAACAACATCGCGACGGCTCTTGCCGGAGTCCGGAGCGACATTGTCATCGTCCATTTCTTCGCCACCTGGTGCGAACCCTGCCGGGACGAACTACCGGCCCTGACGCGGCTTGTGGCCCGCTCCGATCCCTCCCGGCTGACGGTGCTGGCCATCTCGGTTGCCGAGGTCGATGTCCGCGTCCGGACTTTCATTGAGAAGATGCCGGTCAATTTCCCGATTCTTCTCGATCGCGACCGCAGCGTCACGAAGTCATGGAACGTGAGCGCGCTGCCGACCACGTTCATTCTCGATCGGCACCTGAAGCCGCGACTGTTCATCGAACGCGATTACGACTGGGACCGCGTCGATGTGAATGCCCTCCTCAAGGCCTTCCACGATCAATCCCGGCATCAGAGCCGGACCATCGACATTGACCCCACACTTGCTCATCAATCCGAGGGAGAACAACGATGACATTGCATCGGCGTGATTTCATCAAGGCCGGCGCCGCCATGTCCGTGCTGTCCGCATTGCCGCGTACTGCACAGGCGCAGACGACATTCGATCCAAAACCGGCCGGCTGGCGCAATTTCCAGGTGGTCACCAAACTCGAAATCGCAAAGCCGGACGGCAAGGTGCAGGCCTGGATTCCCGTGCCGTCCGTGAACGAAGCGGAGTGGTTCAAATCCAATGACAGCAAGTGGACCACAAACGGCACAGCCTCGCTGAAGCGCGCCCCCAAATACAATGCCGCGTTTGTGCATGTCGAATGGGACGAAAGCCAGAAGGCGCCTGCGATCGAGATCACCAGCAATGTCTCGGCACAGGATCGAGCGATCGATCTGTCCAAGCCCGGCAAGTCGGCACAATTGTCCGACGCCGATCGCAAACTCTATACCGGCTCGACCGCCCTGATCCCGACCGACGGCATCGTCAAGACAACATCCGACAAGATCGTCGGCAGTACGACGTCGGACATCGAAAAAGCGCAGAAGATCTACGACTGGGTTGTCGAAAACACCTATCGCAATGCCAAGACCCGCGGCTGCGGCATCGGCGATATCGCCGCGATGCTGACCAGCGGCAATCTCAACGGCAAATGCGCAGACCTCAATGCGCTTTATGTTGGCCTTGCACGCGCTGCCGGCCTGCCGGCCCGCGACGTCTATGGCATTCGCATGGTGCCCTCGAAATTCGGCTACAAGAGTCTCGGTGCCGGTTCCGACATCATCACCAAGGCGCAGCATTGCCGTGCCGAAGTCTATCTCGACGGTTTTGGCTGGGTGCCGGTCGATCCTGCCGACGTGCGCAAGGTGATCCTGGAAGAGCCGCCGGCCAATCTTGCGATCGGCGATCCGAAAGTCGTTGCCGCGCGCAAGGCCTTGTTCGGCGCATGGGAGGGCAACTGGCTCGCCTATAATTTCGCGCACGATATCGTGTTGCCCGGAGCAAAAGGTCCGACACTGGAATTCCTGATGTATCCGCAGGCGGAGACCGCATCGGGTCGTCTCGATTGCCTCGATCCCGATACGTTCCGCTACACGATCACAGCCAAGGAAGTGAACGTTTGAGGCAATTTCAAGCGATTGCGGGCACTTGAGCGATGACGGCCCTTTCGAAACTCGTCGTACTCAGACCGGCGCAGGTGAGACCTGCGCCGGTTGCCGGAACAATCGGTGGGTATGCGCTTTTCGACCATGAGGCTTATCCACGAGGTCATCGTCATGGCACGCAAATGTCCGACACGAAGTTCCCTGGCTGCGGCCGGGGCGCTTCTTTTGCTCATCGGCACCACAAATGTCGGCGTCGCTCAGCTGTCGAAACAACCCTCCACGCAGGGCACCGAAGTTCCGCCGGGACATGGTCCGGATGCCCGCAAATCGGGCGCTGTGAATCCGGACCGTCAACCGAGCACGACCGGGCAGAGCGCAACGTCCGAGACCACCGGCGCGGGCAACAACATCAACGACGATTCGTATTATGCGACAGGCTCAGACCTGAATGGGCCAGCCGTTCGATATCTCCCGGCATCGAAGACACCGGAATAAAAGAGCGGACTAAACTTCGGCGCGACACTGGCGGCAACATGCTCCCGCTGTGCTACAGGGTGAGCATGACCACATCGCCCGACCGCATTCTCGACTTGCGCGGCTTGCGCTGCCCGCAGCCCGTCCTGCGCGCAAAGAAAGCATTACGTGACGTCGTCATCGGCGGCGCGCTGGTGCTTGAATGCACCGACCCGCTAACGGTCATCGACGTCCCGCATTTCGTCAACCAGACCGGACATCTGCTGGCCGAGCAGCGCAAGCAGGATGATCTTTATATTTTCCGCATCGTGAAGCAGCGTTGAGCACGACCGTCGCCATGTCCTCGATCTATCTCGATTACAACGCCACGACCCCGATCGATCCGAATGCGCTGGACGCGATGTTGCCGTTCCTGAAGGATCAGTTCGGCAATCCGTCATCGTCCTACCCACTTGGAAAAAGGGCCCGCGCCGCCATCGAACAGGCCCGCGCCCAAGTGGCAGCTCTCATCGGCGCCGCGCCCGAGGAGATCATCTTCACCGGCGGCGGCACCGAAGCGAGCAACATCGCCATTCGCAGCGGTGGCATCAGCCTGCCCGGCCGTAAAACCATCGTCACAACCGCCATCGAACATCCGGCCACCGATGCCTGCTGCGGGCTGCTGCAACGTGACGGCTATGACATTCGCCGCGCAAAGCCGAATGCCGACGGCATCGTCAGCGCGAAGGACTTTGAAGCCCTGATCGATGCCGGCACATCGCTCGTTACTGTCATCCACGCCCAGAACGAGATCGGCACGCTTCAACCGATTGGCGACATCGCACGCATCGCCAAAGCCAGTGGCGCGCTAATGCATGCCGACGCCGCGCAATCGGTCGGCAAGGTGCCTGTGGATGTGAACGCGCTTGGCGTCGATCTGTTGTCGATTGCGGGCCACAAGCTCTACGCGCCGAAAGGTATCGGTGTGCTCTATATGCGGCGCGGCCTCGACCTGCCGTCCGTCCTTGTCGGCGCAGGGCAGGAACATGGCCGCCGCCCCGGCACCGAAAATGTCGCCTTCATTGTCGCGCTCGGCGAGGCATGCCGCATCGCTGCGAGCAGGTTGGCAGAAACACAGAAGCAGATGACGATGACCGCCGACAGACTGGTGGCGCAACTGAGAGCCGGCATCCCGGATATCATTGTCATTGGCGAAGCCGCACAGCGGTTGCCAAACACGCGCAATGTGCTGTTCCCGCGCGTCTCCGGCCGGTTGCTCCTTGAAAATTGTCCTGGTGTTTCGGCTTCAACCGGTTCAGCCTGTCATGCCGACCGAGAGGAAGCCTCGGCGATCCTGTTGGCGATGGGCCTCGATCCGAAGCTCGCTCTCGGCGCCGTGCGCCTTTCCGTTGGGCGCAGGACGACAATGGCCGATGCCGATGCAGCCGCGGCCCATCTCGTTGCTGCATGGCGATCGATGATCCCATCGATCACATCAAACCCTTCTCTGATCCCTGCCCTGTAAGGAGCGCGCCATGACTGTGCCGCAGGTTCGTCTCACCTCCCTTGCCCATGGCGGCGGCTGCGGCTGCAAGCTGGC
>JAEXXW010000046.1 GCA_023405565.1 Pseudomonadota bacterium | reverse complement strand
CTTTGGTCCCGGTGGCGGCATTTCCGTCGCGGGCAGGAAATCGACGACAAGGCCCAGCCGCTCCTGCGCGATTTTGCGGATCTGGTTGTTCTGCGGGTCCTGCGGATAGAGACGATAGACGTCGATCAGCGCGGCGATATCGGACACGACCGAGGCCGACAATTTCTGCGTGACCGAATTCCAGTGCCGCTCCATGAACACGAAGGCGACGACCGATTGCAGGATCACCATGGGTGCGATGATGATCAGGAGAGCGCGTGCGTAAAGGCCGGTCGGCATGAAGCGCTTGATCGACTTGCCGAGCCGGTCCCAGCCGGCGCTGACGCGATGGGCCGCAGAGCGGATCGTTGCGATGCCGACATCGAGACTGGTCATTGCAGGCTCGTATATTGCAAGCTTGCACGGAGCGCGAGGTCATCCGAAAACCGCCAAGCCCGTTCCGGTGTCATGCTCGTCCTCACGGAGACACGACGAGGCGATAACCGATTCCGCGGACAGTCTGCACGAAAAGAGGATTGGCCGGGTCGCGTTCGATCTTGCGACGCAGCCGGTTCACCTGCACGTCGACCGCGCGCTCGTTGGCGGCTGGGTCATTACCGGTCAGTGATAGGCGGGGCACTGTTTCGCCCGGCGTCGCCGACAGAATGCGAAGCATATCGCGCTCGCGATCGGTGAGGCGGACGATCTCCTCGCCACGCCGCAATTCGCCGCGCGCGATATGGAAGACGAAATCGCCGAAGCGGACAGACTCGATTTGCGGCGCGGCCACCGGCTGCGCGCGTTTGAGGATATTGCCGATCCGCAATGACAGCTCGCGTGGTTCGAACGGCTTGGCGACGTAATCGTCGGCGCCGATCTGCAGGCCTTCAATACGCATCGCGCTTTCGTCTCGCGCGGTCAGCATGAGGATCGGAACGGTGGACGTCTCGCGCAGTGATTTTGCGAGATCGAAGCCGCTTTCGCCCGGCATCATCACGTCGAGGATCAACAGATCGAAATGCAATCCGCCGAGCTTCGCGCGCGCCTCTGCCGCATCGACGGCAGTGGTCACGCGATAACCTTCCGCGGTCAGGAAGCGAGACAGAAGATCACGAATGCGTCTGTCGTCATCCACCACCAGAAGGTGCGGAGCGTCATCGGCGGGAATTGCGGGTGCTGCGCCAAGAGCCATGCAAATGCCTCTACGGCTGACCTTGTCTCAAGCGGTCGGCACGCGCAATGAGCTGGAGCACATGCTCGCGATTGCGGCCATTGATCATTGCGAGCAGGAAACGGCGGGCCTCCTCTCGCGCTCCGGGTCCGATATCGTCAAGGGCTCGGGCGATCCGCTGTGTTTGCAGGGCGGCAAGTTTCATGGCCAGCGCTTCGCCCGGCGGCGTGGCATAAAGAAGGCGCTGTCGGCGATCATTGGCCCCTTCTTTCTGCAACACGTAGCCCTCATCAACCAGTTGCTTGAGAACACGCGCCAATGATTGCTTGGTGATATTCAGGATCTCCAGCAAATCGGCCACCGTCATGCCCGGGTGCCGTGTCACGAAGTGCAGGACGCGATGGTGGGCGCGGCCAAAGCCAAATTCCGCGAGCGCTTCGTCGGCGTCGCCGACAAAATCGCGATAGGCGAAAAACAACAATTCGATCAGATCCCAGATCGGTTCGCTGCCGTGAGACGGCGGCATTTCTGCGGAAGGCATGGGGTCACGAAGTTGAGGCGCTGGCATGATGGTATGGCACCGCTGTCAGTTATGTCAGCCATATTGACATATTTCTGGCAGATTGTTACTCAAAGAGCAGGTTGAACGAAATATCCTGCTGGAAACCCCGGCGGCGAATTCGGCCGGTTCTGACATCGATTTTTTTACACGAGCCGGTAAAACCATAATGGGACTTGGCCCGCGACGCAAAATCGGGCTCCGTTGACGGACCCCGCCGCGGCCTAAGTTCCCTTCAGGAGGAACGTGATGGCCGTCCCCTTTGACCAGTTGCCAGGCATGATCTGGTTCGACGGTAAGCTTGTGCCGGGACCCGAGGCGAAGATCCATGTCCTCACCCACGGGCTGCATTACGCCAGCGCCGTATTCGAGGGGGAGCGCGCCTATGGCGGTGAAATCTTCAAGTGCACGGAGCATTCCGAGCGCCTGAGAAGGTCGGCGAATATCCTCGACTTCGAGATTCCCTATAGCGTCGCCGAAATCGATGCGGCCAAGCGGCTCGTCCTCGAGAAGAACGGCATGAAGGATGCCTATGTACGTCCGATCGCCTGGCGCGGTTCGGACCAGCTGGGCGTGTCTGCCCAAGGCAACACAATTCATCTCGCCATCGCGACCTGGCAATGGCCGAGCTATTTCGATCCCGAGCAGCGGCTGAAGGGGATTCGGCTCGATCTTGCCGAATATCGCCGGCCGGATCCGCGCACGGCCCCGAGCCTTGCCAAGGCGGCTGGGCTCTACATGATCTGCACGATCTCGAAACATCGTGCAGAACGGCGTGGCTATGCCGATGCGATGATGCTGGACTGGGAAGGGCGCGTTGCGGAATGCACCGGCGCCAACATCTTCTTCATCAAGGATGGCAAGATCCACACGCCGATCGCCGACTGTTTCCTGGCCGGCATCACGCGCAAGACGGTGATCGAGCTTGCCAAGCGCCGCGGTTTCGAGGTGATCGAACGCCGCATTCTGCCGGATGAACTGACGGGCTTTTCGGAGTGCTTCATCACCGGCAGTGCGGCCGAAGTCACCGCCGTTGCCGAAATCGCCGACTGGAAATTTACCCCCGCCGCCATCACCAAGCAGCTGATGGACGACTACACGGCTGAAGTGCAACCCAAGTCGCGCGCGGCTTGAGCTAACCGCATCAATTTACGTTGTCGTCCCCGCCTGCGCGGGGACGACAATAAGCAACTATTCCGCCGCATCCTTGTCGCTGCGCCCCCAGCGCGCGGCCGCGACATCGTCCGTTTCTTTCGCCGCGACCCAGTCGTGCCCGTCCGCGCGTTCTTCCAGTTTCCAGAACGGCGCGCGGGTTTTCAGATAATCCATCAGAAAGGATGCCGCCTCGAAGGCCGCCTCGCGATGAGCGGAGGCCGTCGCAACGAGGACGATGTTGTCGCCGGGCAGCATGCGCCCATAGCGATGGATCACGGTCACGCCGAGCAGCGGCCAGCGCGCTTCCGCCTCGGAGACGTGCCGTGCAATCTCGTCTTCCGCCATGCCCGGATAGTGCTCGAGCGTCATCGCCGTGACGCCACGGCCGCCTTCATGATCGCGGCAAATGCCGGCAAAGGTGACGACGGCGCCAATATCGGTTCGGCCCTGCGTGAGCTTGGCCGTTTCCACACCGGCATCGAAATCGTCGCGTTGCAGGCGGATGGTTGTGCTCATCGCTCGCCCGGGTTGTCGTGTCAGCCGCCGGTCATCGGCGGGAAGAATGCGATCTCGCGCGCGCCGGCGATGGTGGTGCCCGGCTGGGCATGGTTGCGGTCGATTGCCGCGCGGATCACCTTGCGGTTTTCGAAGGCATGCGCGTATTCCTCGCCGCGGCCGGAAAGCCAGTTCATCAGGTCCGCGATGGTCGTGACGTCCGCCGGAGGATTGATATCTTCCTCGGTCTTTCCGACACGCTCGCGAACCCACGCGAAATACCGAAGCTTCAGGCTCATCATTCCTCGATGATATGGCGCAGCCCCGCCCGGAAATAGTCCCAGCCGGTATAGAGCGTCAGCAGCGCCGAAATCCACAACAGCACGATGCCAACCGTCGTGGTGAGAGGTAATGGGTCTTCGCCGATCTTCCAGCGCCAGTCGAGCATGGCTGAGGGCAGGCTGGTGTCCACCGCCTCGCCGCCGAGCAGGAAGCCGATGGCCACAAGCTGCAGGGTCGTTTTCCATTTGGCGAGCTGGGTCACCGGCACGCTGACCTGCAATTCGGCGAGATATTCGCGCAGGCCCGATACCAGGATTTCCCGGCACAGGATGATGATGGCGGCAAACAGCGACCAGCCCTTTATGGTCTCGTCAGCCGCCAGCATCAGCAGGCAGGCGGAGACCAGAAGCTTGTCGGCAATCGGATCGAGCATCCGGCCGAGGGCCGATTGCTGGCCCCAGGAACGCGCCAGATAGCCGTCAAAAAAGTCGGTGATGCCGGCAGCGATGAAAATCACCAGCGCAACCACGCGCAGCCACAGGCCGCCCTGGAGAATGGCCTGCCAATACATGCAAGCCACGACCAGCGGCACGGCCGCGATCCGGCAATAGGTCAGAACGTTGGGCAGGGAAAAAGCCCGGCCCGCAACGCGTTGCGTGGATACGGAGTCCATTAACTCACCGAACACTTCCGACCCTGCCGCGTCAACCCGCCGGACAGGAAAGGGCGATTTGTCCCATCCCGTTAAAACAGCATTTTGCTGCGTTTATGCGGGCCGGTCGTGGAAATAATTGTAAATTCGGCGAGCGGTATCGGCATTGATCCCTGGAACTTTGGCGAGGTCGGCCAGCGAAGCGCGCTCGATCGCTTTCAGCGTACCGAAATGATGAAGCAAGGCGCGTTTGCGTGTTGGTCCGATGCCCGGAATTTCCTGCAACCCACCCTCGCGAATATCGCGCTTGCGTCGCGCGCGATGCGAGCCGATGGCGAACCGGTGGGCCTCGTCGCGCAATCTTTCCACAAAATAGAGCAGGGGATCGCGGGGCGGCAGCCGGAATGGTTCGCGGCCGGGAATGAAAAAGGTTTCCCGTCCGGCATCACGGTCGAGGCCCTTGGCGATGGCGACCAGTGGAACATTGGTGACGCCCAGCGCAGTCAGCGTCTCCCGCGCGGCCGCAAGTTGCCCCTGACCACCATCGATCATCACGAGATCGGGCCAGGGTGAGTCTTCGCTCCGCATGACCTCGGCCGCGCCAGCCGCCAGCGGCTCGGCCAGCGCTTCGGCCTTTTCGCCGTTGCGCGGATGTTCGTTCAGCAGCCGCTTGAAGCGCCGCTCCAGCACCTCGCGCATCATTCCGTAATCATCGCCCGGCGTCAGATCGTCGGAGCGGATGTTGAACTTGCGATACTGGTTTTTCATGAAGCCTTCCGGCCCTGCGACGATCATGCCACCGACCGCATTCGAGCCCTGGATATGGCTATTGTCATAGACCTCGATCCGGCGCGGAGTTTCCGCAAGCTGGAAGGTCTCGGCCAGCGACTTCAAAAGAATCTGCTGCGACGATGTCTCGGCGAGCTTGCGCCCCAGCGCCTCGCGCGCATTGGCCAGCGCGTGCTCGACGACGTCGCGTTTCTCGCCGCGCTTCGGTCTTTGGATCTCGACAGTGTGGCCGCTCTTGGTCGAAAGCGCTTCCGCGAGCAAGGCGCGCTCGGGCAAGTCCTCGGACACAAGAATGGTCCGCGGCACCGGCTTGTCGTCATAGAACTGCGCAATGAAGGCGTTGAGCACTTCGTCCGGTGCGACGCCGCGATCGGCCTTCGGGAAATAAGCGCGATTGCCCCAGTTCTGTCCGGTGCGGAAGAAGAAGACCTGCACGCAATTATAGCCGCCGGCATGATGGATCGCGAACACGTCGGCATCCTCGACGCCGCGCAGATTGACGCCCTGCTGCGATTGGATCGCCGACAGCGCCGCGAGGCGGTCGCGATAGATCGCAGCGCGCTCGAAATCGAGCGTGCTGGACGATTTTTCCATTTCCGCCGCGAGCATTTCCTTCACCGCAGAGCTTTTGCCGGACAGGAATTCGCGCGCCTCGCGCACCAGTTCGGCGTAATCCTCCTGCGCAATCTCGCCGGTGCAGGGACCCGAGCAGCGCTTGATCTGGAACAGCAGACAGGGCCGCGTCCGGCTTTCGAATACGGCATCCGAGCATGAGCGGATCAGGAACGCGCGTTGGAGCGCGGTAATCGTGCGGTTGACCGCCCAGACGGACGCGAAGGGGCCATAATAATCGCCAACCCGCGTGCGTGCGCCGCGATGCTTGAGAATTTGCGGCGCCGGATGATCCCTGGTGATGACGATATAGGGGAATGACTTGTCGTCGCGCATCAATACGTTGAAGCGTGGCCGCAAACGCTTGATCAGGTTTGCTTCCAGC
>JAEXXW010000029.1 GCA_023405565.1 Pseudomonadota bacterium | reverse complement strand
TTGCCTCGGCCCCCGAAGGCGTTGAGGTTATTGTTATCTGCTCGGTCCACCCCCGTGTTGCGGACGCGCAGCCAGCACAATTCAGGGCCAAAAGCCCCACGATCAACACAATACGCACAATGCCCCCACTTCTTATTATCCCGATACCTTCACACACCCTCGGGAGGAGAGCAACGCGCAAAAATACATACTGAATAAGTGAATTAATCCGCACCAGGCGACTGCCAAAATCCACCCGGCATTCATTTCAACGGCCACCACCCTGCGCATTCGTTTCGTGAGGTGTGAACTGGGCGAGGTCGTTGATGCCGACGGCCTTTTCAAGCACGGCGACCCGTTCGACCATTTTTTCGAACCCGTCATCGCCGAAAAGCGCATGTTCCTTTTCTTCGAAGTCCTCCGCCATCGCGTCGTATTCGTTGGAGGAGACAAGGTCTCTCAGCTTCGGGAAGAGCTCGGTATCCTCGCGTGCGGCATGCGGGCGATACATGACGATGAACGACTGCATGGCCGCCCCGAGACGATCCCGATCCTCGCTGCGTTGCCGGCTCGCAGGGGCGAGGCGGAGAATGGTCGAGGTCACACGACGTCCGGCTTCGTGCTGTTCGAGAAGAACATTCACCAGCCCTGTCATTTGGCCGGCCTGCCGGAAGCGCGGAAACACATAATCCTCTTCGGATTTCTCATGATAGTTATTGATGAAATCCCGGATGATTTCTCCCGCATTGGTGATGTGGGCCGGGTCAACATCATCATTCACAGCAAACCGGCGCAGAGCGGCTTCATAGACCAGCAAGACGCGATCGAGCACGCCATGCTCACGCATCAAGTCCTCGGGTGGCGTCACAGCCTCGTTGTCCTTGTCGGTCACAGCATCATTGCGTTCGAAGATATCGTTGTCCTGCGCCAGCGCCCGTTCGCTAACGATGGCTGGAGCGCAAATACCGGACAACGCGATCGCGCCGGCACACACAACACGACGGCGGGGAATCTTGAGGTTCATGCGTCGCTCCTCTCAGGCGTGCTGCCACGCTTTCTCGTTCTTGCGCTCGTAGTCGCTGAAGGCCTTTGAAAGGCCGAGAAGAACTTCGGCGGACGTTTCAAACATGGCCTTGAGTTGCGGTTCATCGACCTTGCCGATGTCTTCGCGCAGATGGGCTACGGTCTCATCGAGACGCTGCTTCATCTTCTGTGTGTGATGACGTGGGTCATTCCCGGCCGGATCTGCCATGGCGATTTCCTTCATGCTGCTAATTTGCCGTCAGTGGCGTGCACAGACGCTTCACGGCTTTCGGGCGTAACAATGCGGCCCGATCGGAGTTCCAAGCCTGGCCGATCACGATATCGAGCTTCGTCCCGTTGCACGGAAAGTACCGATGGATCCCGACCGCCCCGTGAGTCCATGCAAACCAGTGAACGAAAGGCGAATGCTCATCCGCTTGCCACGCCTGCAGACGAAAAAGAAAACCAGAAAAAATCGATGTGAATTTCTAAAGTGGTGCGGGCGGCCGGACTCGAACCGGCACGGGGAAACCCCCGAGGGATTTTCTTACCCTGCTACGGCTTTCGCCGCCCTGGCCTTGCGTGATGGACAAGGCCAAGTTTGGGGTCTGGACTATACCTTCACCGTAACGACGCTTTGGCTGCGTTCGCGTTAGGTGCTGCCCGTCTAGTCTCTACACCTTCGCACTCGACCCTATTGGCCGGTGCGCTTGGCTCGGGATTGCCTGTGACCGGTTTCCCCGAGTTTGAGCAGTTCTGCACCGCGGGTTTCCCCGCGGGCACTCAAAGTTTCAAGTCCCTTGCGTCTACCATTTCGCCACGCCCGCGTGACGGTCCCTTATAACGGTGGCGATGCTGATCGCCAAGCAAGCGCTCACGCAATCGCAGGCGGCTATGCGCCACCGTGAATCGGCGGCACGAAGGCAAGACCGGTATCCC
This sequence comes from Pseudomonadota bacterium, assembly GCA_023405565.1. Classification (GTDB taxonomy): domain Bacteria; phylum Pseudomonadota; class Alphaproteobacteria; order Rhizobiales; family Xanthobacteraceae; genus Pseudorhodoplanes. The sequence continues at coordinate 848 of JAEXXW010000029.1, read as the reverse complement.
ACGGAAAGAAGATCCAGGTGTCCTGCGACACCTCGGTAATAAAGGTGTCGACAAGCGGTCTCCCCATCGGCTTGGCATAGACCGTGGCGAAATGCGCCCTTGGAATGAGTTCGCGCACAACGCGGGCCGTTTTTCCGGTGTCGACCAGATCGTCGACGATCAGGACGCCCTGCCCGTCCGCGTTGCTGCCGCTCGTCACGGCCTCGGCAATCCCCTTCAGCACACGCAACTCGCCCTGCCGGCCGATGCCGGTATAGCTCTCGACACAGACGGTTTCGATCATCCGCACATTCAATTCACGTGCGACAATGGCGGCCGGCACAAGCCCCCCACGGGTCACGCAAACGATCGAATCAAACGGTCCTGCCGCGGCCAGCCGCCAGGCCAGCGCCCGCGCGTCGCGATGGAATTGATCCCAGGACACCGGAAAGTGCTTCTGGGACGGGGCTTCAGCCATCATGTCATCTCCCTGACAGGTTCTCGCTCGGGCGGGCTCCATGCCGGCCTCTCGTGCCAGCGCCAGCAGGGCTGAAGCCGCGCAACACACAATATGAATGCTGGAATGATGAATGTTGGAATGGCCGCAACCGAAGGCCTCCCAAGCAGCGTCGTTGCCGGCAAAGCATCGATCATCCGGCCTTCAGCCGGGCCTTGACCTTGACCAGCATGGCCTCGACCGCTGTCCTGGCCGCGGCAAGCTTGTCTGCATCGCGCGAGCGGATGACGACATTCGTGTTCGGGCCAAGTTTGTCATCAAAGAAAGGATAGCTACCGATCGACACGTCGGGATGCGCCTTTGCGATTTCGCCCAGTTCAGTACCGATATCGCCTTCGCGCGTGTCGGCCCG
>JAEXXW010000024.1 GCA_023405565.1 Pseudomonadota bacterium | reverse complement strand
CGGTGCGATTTCGAACAGGCGGATGGTCGGGCTGACATTGCGGATCGCTCGCACATGGGCGGTCGTCCAGCTTTCGATAACGCGCATGATCGGCGTTCCTTACTCGGCAGCGCGCAGGGCGGCGGGCGTTTCGTCGCGGATCATCCGCTCCTGAATGCGTCTCGCCCACATAGCGCCGCCATCGATGTTCAGATTGTAGAAGGCAGCATCAGGATTGGCCTCCATCGCCTGCTGCTGCGCTTCGAGCATCGCTTCGTCCTCACCGATGATCGCCGCGTTGCGGTCGCGTGTTTCGGTGGTGAGGCGCTGGTCGCCAAGTTTGAAATTGCGGCGGACGACCCAGAAGAAGTGGCAGCGCCGTTCGGTCTCTGGCGTGATGAAATGGCAAACACGCAGGTTGACGCCTTGGGAGCGGTCGCCCTGTGGCGCGCCGGTGCCGGTGAGCGCAACGCCGACATCGAGCACGACAGCAGCCGGCGCCTCGAAATTGATGTATTGCCAGCGATCCACCTTGACCGGTTCTTTCGCGCCGAGCTGGAACGCCCAGAAAGGAGGCGGATCGATATTCAGCATCCAGCGCGTCACCTGCGCGGTGCGCTCGCCATGCGTCACTTCGAATGGTGCTTCAGCAACAGCCGAGTTGCCGATCGACGTACGATGCACGAATGACTCGTGCGTCAGATCCATCAGGTTGTCGACAACGAGCCGGTAATTGCAGGCGAGCGGTGTCAGGCGGCCTTCACCGGACCAGTCGGGATCGTCCACCCAATGCATGTCGGGAATGGTTGCGGGATTGGCGAGAGCGGGATCACCCATCCAGATCCAGGCGAAGCGATATTTTTCGACAACGGGAAAGCGGCGCACGCAGGCGGACGGATTGATCGTCTCCTGCGAGGGCATGAATGTGCAACGTCCGTTCGGATCGAATTTCAGACCGTGATAACCGCAGACAACCTCGTCACCCTCGAGCCAGCCCTTGGAGAGCGGCACCAGCCGGTGCCAACAGGCGTCTTCCAGCGCCACGATCTGGCCCGCGGCGGTGCGATACATCACGACCTTCTTGCCGCAGATCGTGCGCGGCATCAGCGTGCGTTTGATTTCATAGTCCCAGCCGGCCACGTACCAGGCATTGAATGGAAACGAGCGTTCAGTCTGCATCATTCAGCGTTCCTCTTCCCGAGCCTTTTTAAGTCGGCTCTTTTTATGTGCGTCGCGCTTCTGTGCGGTGGCGGATCGCAGGCTGGAATTGTACCAGTCTGTCGCAGGACATGCCAGTCGGTCGCAATGCGCCATTGGCGCGCTGCGGCTCCGGAGCTCCGTTATGCGTGACGATGCAGTGCCGAATGGAGTTTGGTGTCGCGCATGAAGACATACACGATCAGCGACAGGAAAATGATCGTTGTGAGATAGTAGTAAAACCAGGTTTCATGGCCGATGCTCTTGAACCAGAGCGCGACGGAATCGGCGGTGCCGCCGAAGATCGACACCGTCAGCGCGTAGGGAAGGCCGACGCCGGTAGCACGGACATTGGTCGGGAACAGCTCAGCTTTCACCACAGCGTTGATGGACGTGTAACCGGAGACAATCATCCATGCGGCTGCGATCAGCATGAAGGCCGCTAATGGCGTCTTGACGCCCTGCAGCGTCGTCAGCAGGGGGATCGTGAACAATGTGCCGCTGACACCAAAGCCGATCAGCAGCCATTTGCGGCCGATACGATCGGAAATCGCACCATAAATGGGTTGCAGGCATATGGCGAAAAGCAATGAGCAGAATGTCACAATCGTCGTCTGATCATCCGTCAGACCAACAGACAGTTTCAGGAATTTCTGCATATAGGTGGTGTATGTGTAGAAGGCTGCCGTTCCGCCGGCCGTAAGCCCAACCACCAGCAGCACCTCGCGCGGATATTTGATGAGCGCGCGAAGCGAGCTTTCGCGTCCGGATGAGGCCGATTTGCGGGCCTCCTTGAAAGACTCGGTTTCATGCAGGTTGCGACGCATGAAAGCTGCGACGATCGCAAGGCAGGCGCCGATGAAAAATGGAATACGCCAGCCCCATTCGCGGATCTGGTCGTTTGTGAGAAAGACCTTTTGCAGCAGCAGGAGGACAAGGAGCGCGGTCAGTTGCCCGCCGATCAGCGTCACGTATTGAAAGCTTGAATAAAAGCCGCGGTGCTTCTGATCGGCGACCTCCGTAAGATAAGTGGCGCTTGTGCCATATTCGCCGCCCAGGCTGAGCCCTTGCACGATACGGGCTGTCGCGAGAAGGATCGCGGCCCAGATCCCGATGCTCTCGTATGTGGGTGTTACCGCGATCATCAGCGAGCCAAAGCACATCAGTATCACCGAGAGCATCAGTGACAACCGACGACCATAATGGTCGGCGAGATGACCGAACAGCCAACCGCCAATAGGCCGGACAACAAAGCCCGCGGCGAACAATACTGCAGCGTTAAGCTGCGCAACAACGGGGTCCGCGTTGGGAAAGAACAGATGTGCGAAGTATAGCGCGAACGCCGCGTACGCGTAGAAATCGTACCATTCGACCAGATTGCCGATCGAGCCTATGAAGATTGCTTTGAGGCGCCGGCGAACATCGGCTGGGTCAAGACGCTCATCATCGACTGGGGCGGCGGTCCGAGACAGAGCTGGA
>JAEXXW010000679.1 GCA_023405565.1 Pseudomonadota bacterium | reverse complement strand
GCACACACCACCCAGTCCATCGCAGCAATCGGTTGCTGCATCAAGGATGCATGCCGTGCAGGCGTGAATTGCAAGACGAGATCAAAGCCGCGCTTGCCGAAATCGGCGATCTTGAAGGCGACATTTTCAAGAACAAGCTGGACATGCATGCGAGGATGCGCACGTGCGAATGCGATGATGGCATCGGACAAATGCAACGCGCCAAAGGATTTCGGCGCGGCAATCCGCAGGGTACCGACCGGCTGTGCCGGCGCGAGCAAAATAGCCTGCTCCTGCCCTTCGATATCACGGAACAGCTTTTCGCAGAATGCAAGATAAGAGCGCCCCTCATCCGTCAGATGCAGTGATCGCGTGGTGCGACTCAGCAGCCGCACACCAAGCCGTTCTTCAAGACTACTGACATGGCGCGATACCAGCGCGCGCGACAGACCCAGTTGTTCCGCCGCAATCGTAAAACTGCCCGACCGCGCCACGCGCACGAAGGTCTCCATGCTGCGGAAGCGGTCCATCGCAATTGTTCACTCATATGCAACAATGACGTTCACATTTAGCGGCTTCTCATAGCGAATGTCAAAGTGCTAGGCTTGTCACCAACAACGCCAGCCGGGTTAGACGGCGGCATCAACACTGCGGGATGGACGCCTTGAACGAATACGCGCAACGCGCGCATTGGACATTTTCATGAACAAGCAGACGACACCGCAGTCCATGGCTGCTCAGGTGGAAACACCTATTCCCGCAGGCGTAAATGCTCCCGGTTTCGGCAGCGACGTTGTCGCCGAAACACTCCGGGCACTCGATATCCCCTATGTCGCGCTCAATCCCGGCGCGAGCTACCGCGGGTTGCATGACTCGCTCGTCAATTACCTTGGCAATGAGACGCCGCAGATGCTGCTCTGCCTGCACGAGGAAAGCGCGGTCGCGATCGCACAGGGATACGCAAAGGTCACCGGCCGCGCCATGGGTGCGATCGTGCATTCCAATGTCGGCCTGATGCATGCCACCATGGCGATCTTCAATGCGTGGTGCGACCGGATGCCGATGGTCATTCTCGGCGCAACCGGTCCAGTGGACGCCGCGAAGCGCCGCCCCTGGATCGACTGGATTCACACGGCGCGCGATCAGGGCGCGCTCGTGCGCAGCTATGTGAAATGGGACGATCAGCCGGCTTCACCCGCGGCGGCTCGTGAAGCGCTGATCCGCGCCTCGGTGATCGCCAACGCTTCACCCAAAGGGCCAGTCTACGTCAATCTCGATGCCGAGATGCAGGAGGCCAAGCTACCGGAGCCGCTGCCGCCTATCGATGTTGCGCGATATCAACCGCGTATCTCGGTCGCCCCCGATCCGGAGATGGTCAAGGAAGCGGCCCAGCGTCTGCGTGATGCGAAGCGTGTCGTGATCATGGCAGGTCGCGCATCGCGCAGCATCGAGGCTTGGAATGCCCGCGTCGCCCTTGCCGAAGCGCTGGATGCGAAAGTGCTGACGGATATCAAGGTCGGCGCCTCATTCCCGACCGATCATCCGCTACATGTCGGCATACCGGGCAGTCTCATTCCTGATGAAGAAGGCCTCACGGCGCTGCGCGAAGCCGATGTCGTGCTCGCTTTCGACTGGGTGGACCTTGGCGGCGCGTTGCATGCCGCCAAGACCAATGCGTTCGTTATCTCTGCGACGCTCGACCACCATATCCACAATGGCTGGAGCATGGATCATCAGGCGCTGCCGCCGACCGACCTGCTGATCTCGTGCGATCCGGACGCCGTGGCGAAAGCCTTGGTGGAAGAGATCGGCGCACCCGCAAAGCCGGTGGCTCTACCGGCCGAACGCCGCGCCATGTCCCGCCCCGCCGACAACGACAAGCTCACGGTCGAACACCTTGGATATTTGGTCCGCGAAGCCGTTGGCACACGGGACGTGGCGCTGACCCATCTGCCCTTGTCATGGAATGGTGCATGGTGGCCGTTCCGCCATCCGCTCGACTATCTCGGCTCGGACGCTGGCGGTGGCATCGGTGGCGGCCCAGGCATTTCCGTCGGCGCAGCGCTGGCGCTGAAAGGCACGGGCCGCTTGCCGATCGCGATCTGCGGCGACGGCGACTATCTGATGGGTGTCACCGCGCTCTGGACAGCGGCGCATTACCGCATTCCGTTGCTGATGGTGATCGCCAACAATCGCTCGTTCTTCAATGATGAGCTGCATCAGGAGCGTGTGGCGCGGATGCGCAATCGCCCGGTCGAAAACCGCTGGATTGGCCAGCGCATTTCCGATCCCGATATCGATCTTGCATCGATGGCAGAGGCGCAGGGAGCGAAGGCCTTCGGACCTGTGCACAATGAAAAGGATCTGGCTGCAGCGTTGAAGGCGGCGATCGCTGCCGTCGATGAAGGCCATGTCGCGGTGATCGATGCCCGGGTTGAACCCGGTTATGCGCCTGCCATGACAGCCGTAATGAGAAAAAGCTGACTGAGAGGAAACATGTCCGTCACCCCCCTGACCGCTGCGCGTCCCGCAGCCACGACACATGCCGACGGCATACTCGTGGTCAAGGACGTGACCAAGCGCTTCCCGACGCCGGACGGAACCGTCCTTGCCGTCGACAATGTCTCACTGTCAGTGCGTCAGGGTGAATTTCTTTCCGTGATCGGCCCTTCGGGCTGTGGCAAATCGACATTGTTCAATGTCGTCGGTGGATTGCTGACCGAGTACGAGGGTAACGTCTCGGTCGGCGGCGAGCGCATCAAGGGGCCACATGCATCGGTCGGCATGGTGTTCCAGGAAGAATCCACCTTCCCCTGGCGCACGGTGATCGAGAATGTGGCCTTCCCGCTCGAAATCGAGGGAATGGGCAAGACGCAGCGCCATGATAAGGCGCGACACTTCATCAACATGGTCGGTCTTAACGGGTTCGAAAACCGCTATCCGAATGAATTGTCCGGCGGCATGCGCCAGCGTGTGTCGCTTGCCCGCACGCTCGCATCCGAGCCGAAGATCCTTTTGATGGACGAGCCATTCGCGGCGCTCGACGAACAGACGCGTCTGCTGCTCGGCGACAAGGTGCTGCAGATCCAGCAGGAGCTGAAACAGACGACGCTGTTGATCACGCATAACATCACCGAAGCGGTGCAGCTTTCCGACCGCATCATGGTGATGACCTACCGGCCCGGCAAGATCAAACGTATTGTGGATATCGATCTGCCGCGCCCGCGCAATTCCGATATCGTCGGCAGTGACGCCTTTGGCCATTATGTCGCGCAGATCTGGGCCGACCTTCGCGAGGAAGCCAGCCGCGGATTGGCCGACGCCGAGGCGCAGGCTCGCCTCACGCCAGGACGCCGCAAATGAGCACCGCAGCTTTCACGCGCTGGCGCTTCGCTCCACCGCTCGTCGGCCTCGGTACGCTGGTGGCATTTATCGGTCTGATGCAGGCGCTGATCTATTTCCGCGTGCTGAACCCGTTCATCGTGCCCTACCCGACCGACATCGCGCAGGCATTCGAGCGCATCATTGTCGAGGAGCATGTGTTCGATCGCTTCCTGCTGACACTCAAGGAGTGCGTGACGGCAGCCGCTCTCCTGGCTGTCTTCGGCATCTCGATCGGCACGTTGCTGCATAAAGTCGACATCCTGAGACGGGCAACGGAAACATGGGTGGCTGCGGCTGCGGCTGCGCCAACTGTGCTGATGTACCCGCTGTTTCTCGTGATCTTCGGTCGCTCGGCCTGGACCATCATTATGATGGGCTTCATTGCCGGCTTGCCGGCGGTGATCCTGAAGACCATTGAGGGCCTGTCCGGCACCAAGCGCGTGCTGATCAATGTCGGCCACAGCTTCAAGCTTTCACCCTGGCAGATGTTCTGGAAGATCCAGTTCCCGTCGGCGCTGCCGACGATCTTCACCGGCTTCAAGCTTGGGCTGATCTTCGCGCTCATCAACGTCGTGGGCGTGGAGTTTCTCATCAACTTCGGTGGGCTCGGCCAGCTCATCAACGATCTCGCGGAACGCTACGATCTCGCCGGCACCTATGCTGCAATCTGCTTTGTGATCCTGGTCAGCGTTCTTTTCTTCATTGTGGTAGAATGGGTTGAGCGATGGCTGACGCGGGCCGCCTGAGACAAGCTGTCATCACGTCGCCGCTCCTGAGCCCGGTGACGCTGGTCCGGATCGCGATCATCGTCGCCGTCCTTGTGGGCTGGGAAGCGCTGGCACAATCGGGCCTGCTCTATCGCGACGTCGTGCCGTCGCTGATGGCGATCGGCAAGGCAATCGTCGCGCTGCTGTCCGATCCGCAATATTACTGGAATCTTGGTGTGACCGCTGGCGAAGTCGGCGCTGCGCTTGCTATCGGCGGCATCAGCGCGGTTGTTGTCGGGCTTGTTCTCGGCAGTAACAAATTCCTCAGCCGCGCCTACGAGCCTTATCTCTATTATCTCGGCCCCACACCAAAGATCATCTTCTTCCCGATCATGATCATGTGGTTCGGCGTCGGACCGGCTTCGAAAGTGGCCCTTGGCACACTATCTTG
>JAEXXW010000673.1 GCA_023405565.1 Pseudomonadota bacterium | reverse complement strand
CATTGGAATAGACCAGCTGAAACTGCGGTGTGATACCAAACCTCTCGCCGAACGAGATTTGTTTGCCGACCTCGATGCTGAACGCCTCGCCGCTGCCACCATTGTCGGGGGTAAGCGAGCCGAGAAGGTCGGAATTGAGATTGCTGCTATAGCGATTGACCTGCGCTTGACCGTCGACATAGAAGCCCGTCACGCCGTACCAGGTCAGTGTCGCGCCAAGACCGTAGCCGTTGGTCTTCAGTGCGCCGTTGCCGAATACCGAGTTGATCTGGCTGTTGGCCTCGCCGTAGCTGACGTTGACGCCTGCCACCAGACGCCCGCTTGTGCCGGTATCGACAAGCACCCGATCAGCACCCGCCTGCATCTTCCAGGTATCGATGTTCTGATCGAGGCTGGTCGTCGAGACTACAGCATGATTGAAGCGGCCGCGTGTGCCTTCCGTTCGGCCCCAAATTCCGTTGCCGTCGCCATTGGCGCCGGTGCCCCAGGTGCGGTTGCCGACACGTTGTTGCAGCGTCGACAGAGTGTTGAGCGACTGCAGATTGGCGCCATAGGCCTCGTAGATCGGCACGCCGGGTTGGTAGAGCGGCATCGGGGCGGGATCGCCCGGATCGGTAAGGGCGGAGCGCAGATACCAGTCGCCGTCCGTGGGAGTGGAGACGCCACCTTGATAGAGACGATAGGCATAGGCGCCGGCGATCACCGCCGGTGCGCCCTGGAAGACGTAGTTGCCGTTGAGCACGAAAGTGCCGTTGGACGCACCCACGACATCGACGATCTTGATGCCTTCCACCGTCTGCGCACCAAGGCCGCCGCGGTTGATGATGCTGACTTGCGTGTTGCCTGAGGTCGTGCCGTTGACCACGAGGCGGCTGGTTGGCGAAGCGTCGCCGCCGAGTGTCGTCGCGATTTCGAGGCGACCGTCGTTGCCGACATAGTTGCCCTGGATCGTGAGCGTGCCCATGGCGCCGCCATAGCCCGGCGCGATGACGCCGCTGTTGGTGGTGACGCCGACCCGACCGGTGCCGATGAGTCGTCCGGCGGACTCAACCAGCATGGTGCCGCCGATCACGTTGTTCACGGCCAGTGTTCCGGCCGACACGGCCACTGCGCCGGTAAAACCGGAGCTGTCGCCGGTCAGCGTCAACTGACCGAGCCCGAGCTTGTTGAAACTCGACGAGCCGGAGAAGTTCGTGTCGATGCCGATGCTGTATCCGTTGGTGTCGAACCAGGCGCCGCCGGTTCCCACTGTCAGGGCCGTGAAGCCGTTCAGGAAGTTTGCTTCATTCCGGTTCGCGCGCAGAATGCCGCCGTTGAGGTCGAGGACCGCGGTGGTGCCGGCTCCCCGGATCACCGAGCCGGTTTCGACAATGCCCCGCCCGGTGGCATCGCCGTTGAGATGGAGCGTTCCGGTGCCCGTGGCGAAGCGGGCGATAATGACATTGTTCGTGGCGCTCACGAAACCGCCCTTGTCGACGGTCATCGTGCCGGCGCCGTTGTAACCGATATTGACGTTATCGGTCGCACTCAGGCTTGAGACGTCGCCGGTGCTGCTCGAGACATTGACGGTGCCGGTGCCACTGTTCGCGTAGCCGATATAGATGGAGGCCGCACCGCCTCCCGGCCCGCGCGTGGCCACCGCGGCGCCGTCAAGGACGTTGAGCGTGCCGGTGCCTGAGAAGCCCACGTAGATATTGTTGGCGGCGTTCCAGGTCGAGGCATGGCCATTGATGTCGCGGCCCGAGACGGTGGCCGTGCCGTCGCTACCGCTCCCGTAGCCGATGAGCGCCTGTCCGGTATTCGCCAGCGCACCATTCAGGATGTCGAGCGTGTTGTTGGTGCCGTCGACGCCGACATAAATCTGGTTGGTCACGTTCAAGGCCGAGGCATGTTGGTTGATGTCGCGGCCCGAGACCGTCACCGCGCCGGTGCCGCTGCCACTGTTGCCGATAGCGAGCAGGGCGCTGCTGACCGTGCCGCCGTCCTGAATGACGAGCGAGCCCTGGCCGCTTTCGCCGACATAAAGCGAGCCCGTATTGGTCCAGGCCGAGGCGTTGCCGCCGGCGTCGTGGCCCGAGACAGTAACATTGCTTTGGCTACCGACCCCGGCGCCAATATAGCCGTCGGCATTGTTCACCTTGGCGCCGCCGGTGATGTTGAGCGTGCCGTTGCCGTCCTGGCCGACGACGAGGTCGCCGGTGTTGGTCCAGGTCGAAGCATTGCCGCTGCCATCGGCGCCCGAGACCGTCACCGTCCCCTGGGCGTTGTAGCCGATAAAGCCGGTGCTGTTGGTCACCGTGCCGCCGTTCAGGATGCTCAGCGTGCCTGTGGCGACGTTGCCGATATAGAGATCGGCGCCGACATTCCAATTCGGCGTTTGAATATTACTGACGTCCGGCGACAGATCGCCGGTGCCTGACACCGATTGGGCGGATGTCGGCTGCACGTCGGTAGCCGCGGTGACAAGCGTGACAATCGCAGTCGTAAGAAACAAGGATCGGGGGAAGCTGACGACATTTGCGTCGCCTGTTGGTCTCGCCATTCTCCGCATTCCTCCCCAACCAAGCACGCGCCGATTGGGGAAGGGCAGTTACCTGCCCGACTTCGCCATGCGGATGCGACGCACATCCGACAAAGCCGCGTCGAAAGGGGCGGCTCGAACCATCGCCATGAGCGGAACTATTATTTGTCATGGTTAATTTTGGGTTGCCGTATGATTTTTTTCGATGACCAGCGCGCCCGCCACCAGCTCCGGTCGGGTCTTCGGGCTCAAAAAAAGCGGAGCCTATCAAATGGCGCGGATTACGCCGCCATCGACGGGAAGTGCAGCGCCTGTAATGTAGCTCGCCCGTTGGGGTCCGAGCGACTCCTTGAGATTTGTTAGCTGCCGAGGCGGCTTGCGACGCAGCGTCCGATCGCTTGCGCCATACGGTTGACGAGAGCGTTCCGACCGGGATTGCGCCGCCATTATTGCCATGCGCGTCAGCGCTAAGCAGCAGCCGGGACATGTTGTCCCATGTTAGGCTGCGGGCCTCCACGGCGTCGAACCAGGCAAGATGGTCACTAACAACCCGTGCCAGCTTCTTTCGACCGTCGCCGGGAAGCATCATGTCATCGACAATGGCCCTGGCGCCAGCCTCACGCGGATTTTGGCTTCCGACGAGCGCCGTAATTCCGCGAATACTCTATAAGGTTGCGTTGCATAAGCCTCACCAGATCCTCCGATCCGAGGCGACGCGCCTGAATCAGTGCCGATCGGTGTTCTGGTGGCAAATAGCGGCGAGGAGGCACTCTCGCGTCTCGATCCGATTCAGCGCGACGCTTATCAGTGGATTGTCCGGTTCATGAGCGGCGGAATGACCTCCGCCGAGGTCGCAGAAATGCGCCGATGGTGGAAAAAAGCCCGGCTCACGCCAAGGCTTATGCGGACGCTCGCAGAATATGGAATGCCCTTGGACCGGTGGCGCATTCAGGAAGGCGTGGCGCACTGGACGCCCTGTATCGCCTTCTCGGCATATTCGGGTGTTCTTTCCATGCCGATTATCTCAATCAGCCTGGTTCAAGAAAACCCGGTCAGTTTGTGCCGCCCGTGCCTGGCTCGGCTGGTCCCAAGGTTATTTGGCCGCCAGATCTGGGGGAGAAGCAACCATTGCGCGGTTCAAACTCGGTACAACGATGCCCTACGGCGGCACGCTCAGAAACATCCAGCTCGCTTTCGAGAATGTCGGTATCGAGTTTCTGTTTGAGGGGAGCGTTGTGGTGGGAATGAGGTCTCGTACGCATTTGTAAGCGTGGAAGATCGGATGAACTAATTGAAGTGGATTAATCGGCCTCCGCGACTTCAGCACGGAAGCTCTATCGAACGCTTCTACAATCCAAAACGCCGGCATTCGACGATCGGATATCTGAGCCCTATGGAGTTCGAGCGGAAGGCCGGATTAGCTTAAGTGCGTGTCAACGAAACCGGGGGGCAGCCATGAGCGACAAAGACTTGTGGAGAGCTTCAGCGTCATGAGCCGATGTCCGGCTGCGTTGCGATGCAGCACTGTTAATGCAATGAGGCTATTATACGGTAATTATGATTGCTCAAATATCCAGGACAAGGATCGGTGTTTTTGATCCCGAGCAGCAAATCATCATTGTCTTGTTAGAATTTTTGCGAGCGGCCGATAGAACTGTATCTCGATGGTCAGGCAGGCCTTCCAGCACCTTCGTTTCGCACGCGCCACAAGTGCCTTCCGTACAGGAGGATTCCACGCTGACGCCCGCCTGTTCAAGCACCTCAAGAATAGTCTTTCCTTTCGGCACGAGCAGCTCGAGATTCGACCGGGAAAGACAAATTGTGTAGCCACCTTCAGTGGCTGGCGCGTCCTTGGCCTGAAAATATTCGACATGTTTCCGGTCAGGTGAAATATGTCGTGTTGCCGCATCGAACACATCGAGCATGGGTAAAGGGCCGCAACAATAGACATGCGAATGAGGTTGCAGATTGTTGATGATAGACGCTACGTCAAGCGGTCCGCCCGCTTCGTTATCGAAGTGAAGATGGACATTCGAGCGTCCCTCAAGTGCATCGAGGAATGCCATGTCGTCACGCGAACGGCAGGCATAATGCAGATGCCAGGGATTCTGCACCGCGTTGAGCCGCTGCAACATGCTCCAGATTGGGGTGATGCCAATACCGCCGGCAATCAGAACTGTGTAGGGCGCCGATTCCTCAAGCGGAAAGTGATTTCGTGGCGCGCTAACGTTTAGCACGTCGCCGACCGTCAGCGAGGAATGCATGTAGCGCGACCCGCCACGGCCCGCGATATCATTCTTGACTGCAATAACATAGCGATTGTCAGTCGCGCCCGGGTGTACGATAAGGGAGTATTGGCGTAGGCCCATCGGCAATTCGACATCGATATGCGCTCCTGCCGATGCAGCCGGTAGAGGACTTTCGGTCACCGGTGACAGTTCGAAAAGTTTAATGTCCCGTGCTGCCAGACGAATGTCTGTCGTGCGGACGGGAATGAGCATCGATCGATCAGATTGAGTCATAGTACAGTTGTTCTGGAGTCGTTATGCTGGAGAGCTTGTGCTTGCGGTCAGGATATTCACTGTCCAGCGGGCGTAGTTGCGCCGGGGTGGCCGCGGCATGTGTCGGGGCCTCCGGCCTCCGCTTCAGGGCTGGGAGGATTTTCCGGCCAGGATTTCATCAAGCTTGCCTGCGGCATCGAGTTCTTTCAGCTCGGAAGTGCCGCCGATATGCCTGTCGCCATAGAATAGCTGTGGAACGCTCGCCTTACCGTTCGAGCGTTTCAGCATTTCGTCGCGCCGCTCCCAATTGGCGGCGATGTCGATCTCTCGGTAAGGAATGCCTTTGCGTTTCAGCAGCGCCCTGGCCGCGTTGCAGTACGGACAAAACCGGGTCATGTAGAGTTCGACAATAGGCATCGGCCATCTCAGAGAATGATGCTTGGATTGCGGATGCACTGATCGCAGTTCAGCAAATTGACCTGCTTTGCGGATATTTTCCAGAGGCCTTCGGTTCGGCGGAAGCGGTGAGCTGCCCATCCGGCAAGCACGCGGATTTCGCCATCCCAGAACTCGCTGATTGCGAAGTTCGACCGCACCATTCGCTGATCTTCGCGAGAGCATGTGAAGACCTCGACATTTGAAACCATGCGCGATGTCCGCGAGGAGGGTGCCTGAGACCAGGCGTAGCCGGTGCGCAAACGAAACACGCGGTCTTCAAGACGACGCCTGTCGTCGAACATGACGGCGATTTCACTCCGCGGATCACCGCCTTCGGGCGTGGACGGCACCCAATAGGCGCATTCTGGAGTGAACAGTTCGAGCCATTGTTCGTACAGCAGGCGGTCGAGAATTCGCGCCTCCTGCTCCAGCAATCGTCGGAATAGATCGCGCTCGGCCGGGTCCTGGACGCTGCGCGCATCCTCCTGCCAGTCCGAGAAGTCAGCGATCAGCTCGAGATAATAGTCGTTCGTGACGTAATAAGAGACACGTGACGGATTGTTTGCGAGTGCATTCATATTATGGTTCCCGCTGAATCGCGATGTCGAGATCAGCCTTCATCAGGCGCTTCCATTCACGAATGTACTCGCGCATGAACACCTCGTCCGTGGCCGGACCCTTGATCGTTCCGTCCTCAAGGGTGTAGATGCGGCCGGGAATGTCGTAGCCCCGGTTCATGTAAATCCATTCGTCCTCGGGAGCCGCGAGACCCCGCTGGATCTGCTCGAAATTCGTTACGTCATCGACCTCGCCGAAGTTAGGGAAGCCTTCCTGCGTTCGCATGCGCAGCGCGTTGATGTCGGTCAGAACCTCCTCGCCGAGGGCGCCGTCGGCGTCTTCGATCTTGGTGCCGTACCAGACGGTGTCGGTTTCATCGAACGACACAGGCTGGAAAACCTGGATGTGGTTCCCGAGCAGAGACAGGTTGGGAAATACGTTGATGTTGACCGGCTCGGAGCCGGCTAGATCCAGCATCGCTTCAGCCCTCGCGCCGTATTTGGCGCGGAGCTTCTCTTGGACGTGCTCCATGCCGGGATGGAGAGACTCGATGGCCCACAGGCCGCCCGGGCGCTTTTCGATATTGGGGCGCTTGTCCTTAAAATGATGACCGTTGCCCATATACTGGATGTACATCGGCAGTTCGTCAGGGGCGCTTTGGTAATAGGACATCCCCTTTTCGGTAGATTCGTCGGCGAAGCGGTTCTCGGTCTGAAGCAAGGAGCGGTGCGAGAACAGCACATGATAACCGTCTCCCGAATTGTCATAGGCCAGCTTCCAGTTACCCTTGTATTTCAGTCTGTTCGCCTCGCAGACGATGACCTTGCCGCCGGGATTGCGATCCAGCCACTCGTCGATCGGCTTTTTGATGGGTCCGAGATGATCCTCCAATGGCGGCGCGCCGATGTTGAGTGTGCCGAAAATGAATCCGCGATAGGATTCCACGCGCGGGACCTGGGCGAGATTGAATTTCTCGCTATGGACCAATTTATTCGCATACCCGTCCGGCCACGGGACGCCGCGTAGCTTGCCGTTATTCAGGAAGTTCCAACCATGGTATGGGCACTGAAAGGATCTGCTATTCCCCTTTTCCCAGCGGCAGAGTGTGGTGCCACGATGGGTGCAGCGGTTATACAACGCTCGAATCTTGCCTTCCTGGTCTCTAGTTATAATGAGCGGACG
>JAEXXW010000659.1 GCA_023405565.1 Pseudomonadota bacterium | reverse complement strand
CATCGATCTTCATCTATGGCGGCGAATTGAACGCCACCATCCTGAAGATACGCACGGAGAAAAAAGCGACCAAGCCGCTGCCGACCTAACCCGGCAGAATCTCAGCCGCCTGCCGCCTCGATCGTATCGTCGAGATTGCGCAGGCCCGTGCGCGGCGCGCTGACCAGCACGGCCATGTTGCCGGGCTTGTGCAGGTTCTTCCACATGAGCTGATGCGCGGTCGGGATCTTGTCCCATGGAAACACCTCACCCATGCAGGGATCAATCCGCCGGTCCATCACGAACTGGTTGGCGGCGCTGGCTTGCTTGAGATGAGCAAAATGCGAGCCTTGAATGCGCTTCTGCCGCATCCACACATAGCGCGCATCGAACGTGATGTTGAAGCCCGATGTGCCGGCGCAGAACACCACCATGCCGCCGCGTTTCACCACAAGGCACGATACAGGGAATGTCGACTCGCCCGGATGTTCAAACACGATATCGACATCGCGCTTGCCGGTGATGTCCCAGATCGCCTTGCCGAACTTGCGGGCTTCCTTCACCCATTCATTGTATTCGGGCGTGTTGACCGTGGGCATCTGGCCCCAACATTTGAAATCCTTGCGATTGATCACGCCCTTGGCGCCAAGGCCGAGCACGTAATCGCGCTTGGTTTCGTCCGAGATGACACCGATCGCATTGGCGCCGGACGCCGCGCAAAGCTGCACGCCAAACACGCCAAGGCCGCCGGACCCGCCCCATACCAGCACATTGTCGCCCGGCTTCAACGTGTGCGGCGCATGGCCGAACAGCATGCGATAGGCCGTCGCCAGTGTCAGCGTGTAGCAGGCCGCCTCTTCCCAGGAGAGATGCGAGGGCTTGGGCATGAGTTGGCGCGACTGCACGCGGCAGAATTGCCCGAACGAACCATCCGGCGTCTCGTAGCCCCAGATGCGCTGCGATGGCGACAACAGCGGATCACCGCCATTGCATTCCTCGTCATCGCCATCGTCCTGATTGCAATGGACGATAATCTCATCCCCGACCTTCCAGCGTTTCACCTTCGATCCGACCGCCCAGATGACACCGGATGCATCCGACCCGGCGATGTGGAAGGGGTGCTTGTGGACATTGAAGGGAGAGATCGGCTGGCCGAGACCGGCCCAGACGCCATTATAATTCACGCCCGCGGCCATCACGAGCACCAGCACCTCGTCCTCGCCGATCGGCCAGGTCGGCACCACCTCGATCTGCATGGAGTCCTCGGGCGGGCCATGCCGCTCCTGGCGAATGGCCCAAGCGTACATTTTCTCGGGGACATGCCCGAGCGGCGGGATTTCGCCTACCGAATAGAGGTCCTTGACGGACTTGAGTTTAGCGACGGCTGACATCGCATTGTCCTCCGGCTGGACGGAACATGATCTATTCTGCAACAGTCGATATTGCGCTGCAACAGGTCCTGACGATAAACTTCTTATCGGTGGACCAACGCTCCCAGGCTCCCTGACTTGCGGTTCCACTCACGTTACGATGCTTCCGCTGCAACGGAACAGGTCGCGGGGGGCGGGGCTTCAGCAGCGGCTCCTGCGCATCTCGGGGAGACGAAGATGGGTATTGAGAGCGTCATCGTTTGGCTGATCGTGGGCGCCATCGCCGGCTGGCTCGCGGGTTTGATCGTTACGGGTTACGGCTTTGGTCTGATCGGCAATATCGTTGTCGGTATCGTCGGCGCACTCATCGCTGGCTGGTTACTGCCAAGGCTCGGCATTGCCATCGGTGGCGGCTTCATCGCGGCCATCATCAATGCCGTGATCGGCGCCGTGATTCTGCTTGTGATTATCGGGTTGATCAAACGTTAGACGGAGCATTCCGGTTCGGAGATCGAATGGTCGAGCAAAAAGACGACAAGCCGAAACGGGACAAGCCCTGGATCTTCCGGACCTATGCCGGACATTCGACAGCGGAAAAGTCGAATGCATTGTACCGGCAGAATTTGTCCAAGGGTCAGACGGGCCTGTCCATCGCCTTCGATCTCCCGACCCAGACCGGCTACGACTCAGATCATCCGCTCGCTGCGGGTGAAGTCGGAAAAGTCGGCGTTCCTGTTTCTCATCTCGGCGACATGCGGACGCTGCTCGCGGGTATTCCGCTCGCGGAGATGAACACGTCTATGACGATTAACGCGCCGGCGGCATGGCTGCTGTCGCTCTATATCGCGGTCGCCGACGAGACCGGTGCGCCACGCACCACGCTCACCGGCACCACGCAAAACGACATCATCAAGGAGTACTTGTCGCGCGGCACTTACGTCTTTCCGCCCGGCCCGTCCATGCGTCTGATCAAGGACACGATCCTGTTCACGACGCAGGAGATGCCGAAATGGAATCCGATGAATGTGTGCTCGTATCACCTGCAGGAAGCCGGTGCAACACCTGTTCAGGAGCTGGCCTACGCGCTCGCAACCGCGATCGCCATTCTCGACATGGTGCGCCAATCCGGCGAAGTGCCGGAGGGCGGCATGGGCGATGTGGTCGGCCGCATCTCGTTCTTCGTCAATGCTGGCATGCGCTTCATCACTGAAATGTGCAAGATGCGCGCCTTCGTCGAGATGTGGGACGAGATCACCGCGCAACGCTATGGCATCAGCGATCCCAAGCAGAGGTTGTTTCGTTATGGCGTGCAGGTGAACTCCCTCGGCCTCACCGAGCCGCAGCCGGAAAACAACGTCTATCGCATCTTTCTCGAAATGCTGGCCGTCACGCTGTCGAAAAAGGCACGTGCCCGTGCTGTGCAGCTTCCCGCCTGGAATGAAGCGCTTGGCTTGCCGCGGCCGTTCGATCAGCAATGGTCACTGCGCGCACAGCAGATCCTCGCCTTTGAATCGGATCTTCTCGAATATGCCGATATCTTCGATGGCTCGACCGAGATCGCGAAGAAAGTCGAGGAACTGAAACGCGCGGCGAAGGAAGAGCTTGCCACCATCGAACGGCTGGGCGGCGCCGTTGCCGCGGTCGAGATGGGCTACATGAAACAGCAGCTCGTCGAGAGCAACACCGAGCGGCTGGAGGCGATCGAGGGCGGCAGCAGCGTCGTCGTCGGTGTCAACAAGTTCATCGAAAGCGAACCCTCACCGCTCACCGGCGGTGTCGATGCCATCCTGACCGTGCCGCATGATGTCGAGGCTGGACAGATCGAACGACTGAATGCGTGGCGTGCCGCGCGCGACTCTAAAGCCGTCGAAACCGCACTGAAGGAACTGCGCGCTGCGGCGACCGAAGGTCGCAATGTCATGCCCGCCTCGATCGCCTGCGCCAAGGCTGGCGTGACCACCGGTGAGTGGGGCGCCGTCTTCCGCGAGGTGTTCGGCGAATATCGCGCGCCGACCGGCGTGCCGAAAGCCGCGCGTCAGGTCGGTGGCGAACAGCTCGAGCCGGTCCGCGCTGAAGTCGAACGTGTCTCGCACAAGCTTGGCCGCCGCATGAAGTTTCTGGTCGGCAAGCCGGGCCTCGACGGCCATTCCAATGGCGCCGAACAGATCGCGGTGCGCGCCCGCGATGTCGGCATGGACGTGATCTATGGCGGCATCCGCTTCACGCCGGCGGAGATCGTCAAGACCGCGAAGGAGGAAGGCGTCGATGTGATCGGACTGTCGATCCTATCGGGCAGCCATGTGCCGCTGGTGCGCGATGTGGTCGATCGCATGCGCGCCGAAGGTCTCGACGATGTGCCGGTCGTGGTCGGCGGCATCGTGCCGCCAGAAGACGAACAGACGCTGAAAGAGGCCGGCGTCGCGGCCGTCTACACGCCGAAGGATTTCCAGATCAACCAGATCATGACCGACGTCGTGCGGATCGTCGAACGGACCAGCGGCCGCTAAGCCGCCGGTCCTTGCCTGAATTATCCGGGCGTCATTGTTGCTTGCTTCCCTGAACAGCTTTCATCGACTCGCGGCATTGCGGCGTCAGCTGACTGGCATTCTCAAGCATGCATTGGCGGATGCGGCCGCCACCGCGCTGCACATTGGCACAGAAGCGCCGATAATCTTCCATGCACGCGTCCCGCAGCGCGCCTGATTTCGTTTGCGCGGCGACCGGTGAAAACATCAACTGGGCCGCGCCAAGAATTCCGGCAACCAGCAATGCCGATTGAAGGAAGCGCGAGGCCATTGGGGTACGCCGCGGATCGTTCATGACTTTCATATTTCCTGTCATTGAGCTTTGGTGGAAAGACCGGATAATTTGCGCAATTGTCGCTCGCATCACTTCATCGCGATGCCGCCAACGAGCTTGCGACGGCCGTCGACTGACATCCTGGCGACAGCCTCGATAAACGTTTCAGTTACAAGGTCGCCGATCTTCTGCCTCTTGTTGCGCGAATCCGACAGCGCCTTTCGCAACGCGCCGATATCGAGTTCATCCTGCCTGAGCAGGCGAATGGGCCGCACCAGAGCCAGCAGATAATTTTCGCGGGCCACGGCGAATTCATTCTGCTTGTCGCGATACACCTGCCGGAGAATTTCCGCATCGGCGGGAGGAAGCCTGCCGGCCATACGCTCGATGATCCTCGCCCCCGCCAAAGCTTCAGGCGGTCGCTCCGCCTTCATCCATCCTGTTGCGATATAACCAATAAGGATCGCGTTCAGACAGAGCAGCGCAAGCAGCAAGCCGTTCCACATCCAACGTCCAGCCAGCCATGTTGAGCTCATTGCACACTCCAAAACGAGTCCACGCCGCCACCCAGAACCTGATCGATCGTTGTCTCCGGCTTGTCATCACTGCCCGGCGGGACAACCACCGCAAGCGAAACCCCGATCAATGCCGAGCAGACGAGAGAACAGGCAAGACTTGCCGGCACCCACCATCTGGGCAGCCAATCCCTCCATCGCGCCTCCCGCCGTGACACCGCAGCAACACGCTGCGTCACTGCGAACGCGACATTTGCCGATCGCCGGGCGTCAATATCGGGGCTGATGGACAACAACCGGTCGAAGCGGTGTGCATCCGCCAGAATGGCTCTTCCTTCATCGGTGACGGAAAATTGCCTGGCGGCGTCCTGCCGATGTTGCGGCCAGCGCGCGATATCGCTTCCCCACGCTTCAACCAGCACCATGAAATCTTCTCTGGTCATGCGTATCTCCTGCCACGTTGCCTGACGTGTTCAACATGCTGCTTGAGGGCCCTCCGCGCGCGGGTCAGCAGCGACTCAAAAGCCTTTTCGCTGAGCTCCATCGCCTGTGCGGCGTCTTTGCCGCTAAGACCTTCCATATGAAACAATGCGATCGCTGCACGCTGCCGGTCAGGTAAGACGCCTAAAGCATCGACAAGCATCGTCTCCTGCTCCCATTCGATGATCCGGTCGACCGCAGCAATATCGTTCGAATGAACATCGGCCGCCTCCTCAAGCGGCCGAAGGATCGGCTTTCTCGTCTGGTCAAAGGCAAGATTGAGCACGATACGATACAGCCAGGTCGTGAAACGGGCTGTGGCCGGATCGAATGAGGACGCGTGATTCCAGACACGCATGAAGGCCTCCTGTCCGATGTCGTCTGCATCTGCGGCATTGTTCACAACGCGCTGTGCGACGCGCAGTATTCGCGACATGTGCCTTTCCATGAGGATGCGCAACGCGAGCTGATCGCGCGCGGCGACCAGCGCCACCAGAGTTTCATCCGGCTCTGCATCCATCATGAATTGTCTGCGTCTGACTGGCCCGTGTTGCTGATCATCCTCGACGCACCGCGCATGTCGCCATCAACAAACGCGCCATCGGCCATTGATCCAGCAGCGGCGCGGTGGAACATAAACAGGCGGCGCAACCATAACCGGCGCCGCATAAATGTGGGGTGGATAGTAGACCGGCGGCCT
The DNA here is from genome assembly GCA_023405565.1 of Pseudomonadota bacterium. Taxonomy (GTDB): domain Bacteria; phylum Pseudomonadota; class Alphaproteobacteria; order Rhizobiales; family Xanthobacteraceae; genus Pseudorhodoplanes. Next base: position 3,503 of record JAEXXW010000659.1, on the reverse strand, counting down.
GTAGCAACCAGGATAAACACCGAAGCCACGCCAGCCATAGCGCCAGCACGCAACTCTCTGGACGATCGGGCTCCCCTCGATCGACGTACGGGCCTCTCCCAGCGGCGCTACCGGCACTGCAAACGCCGACGAGGGAGCAATCTGTACGATAGCCACCGACAGCGCGAGCAACAGACAACGCATCTTATTTCTCCGTACCATCCGGAACACATGGCGAAAAAAAGCAGCCGCCATGCGATCTGGAATAGATACGGACGCACCGCGAATATCCTTCGCGTCCTCGAAAACTATTTTTGCTGCGCTGGATGGCCGGACGGAGCCGACCTTTCCTTTGTCATCCCTCTGCAGAAGGCACAACCGCCACCAGCACCGTGAGTGTGAAGGTGCTGCCCTGCCCCGGCCTGCTCGTCACGGTGAGATCGCCGTCCATCGCCTTTGCCAGCCGCTTCACCAGCACGAGACCAAGGCCTGTACCACCAAAACGGCGCGATACATCTTCGCTGGCCTGCGCAAAAGGACGAAACAGTTTCTTGATCTCGACCGATGTCATGCCGATGCCGCTGTCCGACACCGCGAATGTGAGTTGAATCTTTTTGCGTGGCATCGGCTTCGCCATGACACTGAATGCGACTTCGCCGCGTGCGGTAAATTTCACGGCGTTGTCGATGAGGTTTTCCAGCGCGGCGCGAATACGGACCGGATCGCCCCTTGCGGCATCCGGGACATCATCCGCAATGACAGAACGCGCAGACAGGCCACCGATGTCAGCACGGGCCGCAAGCGACGCCGCAACATACCCGGCGAGTTGCCGCGGCGAAAAGCTGTCCTTGCGCAGGACGAGGCCGGCGGCATCCGCCTTGACCCCGTCCAGCACGATCGAGGTCGAATGCGACAGATGCTCGGCCGCACTCTGGATCGCCCTGGCCCAGCCACGCTCGCGCTCCGGCAGATCGGACGCGGCCAGCAATTCGGACAAAGCCAGTACAGCGCTGAGCGGAGTGCGAATGTCATGCGCGAGCGCGGCCAGCGCACTCTCAGTCAGGCGGCGTGCGCTGGGAGCGCGCGCCAGCTTGCGCGGCGCCTTGCGGGCCCGCTTGGCCGTCTTCCGTGCTGGTTTTCCCCGCCCCATGATTCGAGAGGATTGTGGCACGTGCCTGTGACGGCGGCCATTCACCCTTGCGCCAAACCCACCATCTTTCGAATATCCGCCGGTGTCCGGCCGTCGGCTCTGAGGGTCCGCAGGGCCGTGGCGTGGGTGGATTTCGAGAGCTTGCGGCCGTCAGCATCGAGCATGAGCCGGTGATGCCGGTAGACCGGGACGGAAAGACCAAGCAGGTTTTGTAAAACCCGGTGCACGCTGGTGGACCAGAACAGGTCCTGCCCGCGCACGATCTGCGTCACGCCCTGCAAGGCATCATCGATCGCCACCGACAGATGATAGCTGGTCGGCACATCCTTGCGCGCGAGGATCACATCGCCCCAGGCCTGCGGCTGCGCTGAGACATCGCCGGTTTCGCCGGCGGGACCATGGCCCGCTTCGCTCCATGTCAGCGCGCCAACGCGTGCGATCGCGGCATCCATGTCGAGCCGCAGTGCATAAGGCTCGCCGTTGTCCATCCGCCTCTTCCGCACCGCATCGGTCATGGCATCGCGCCGCCCCGGATAGATCAGCGCACCATCGGGATCGCGCGGCCAGCGTTCCGGGTCGTCGCGCTCACCGATCATGCGGGCAATGTCGCCGCGGCTTTCGAAGCTAACGTAAAGCAGATCGAGTTCCTGGAACTTGGCCAGCGCATCGCGATAGGCATCGAAATGCTCCGATTGCCGCCGCACAGGCTGTTCCCATTGCAGGCCAAGCCAGGTGAGATCCTCATAGATCGCCTGTTCGTAATCCGGCCGGCAGCGCGACTGGTCGATATCCTCGATGCGCAGCAGCAGACGCCCGTTCGCCTCCAGCGCCAGATCAGCATTCAGCAGCGCGGACAACGCATGCCCGAGATGCAGATAGCCGTTGGGCGACGGCGCAAAGCGGAAAACGGGTGGACGCATTTCCAATCTTCCTGTCATCGTCCGCGGATACGGACGATCCAGTCCCTGCAGACTTTGAATTCCGCACACAGGCCATAGATACTGGATGCCCCGCCTGCGCGGGACATGACAACCTTAAACATGACCCATTTCCTCCACTCCCAATCCGATCTGGCTGCCGCATTGGCGCAACTCGTGGTCGCCGATCCGCGCCTCGCACCGGTGCTGGACAAGGCTGGCGAACCGACGCTGCGGCGGGGCGAACCTGGCTTTCCGGGTCTCGCGCGGATCATCTGCGGCCAGCAATTATCGACCGCCAGCGCCGGCGCGATCTGGGCGCGGCTGAAAGACGCCTTCGATCCATTCCATCACGATGCGCTGCGCCGCGCGAGGCCTGACCGGCTGGGCCGTCTCGGATTGTCGGCGGCGAAGATCAAATCGATCAAGGCGATCGCGACCGAAATTGCCAAGGGCAATCTCGATCTCGATCATGTCGCACAAAGCGATGCCGATACCGCTCATCAGATGCTGATCGCATTGCATGGCATCGGCCCGTGGACCGCGGATATCTATCTCCTCTTCTGTCTCGGCCATGCCGATGCATGGCCTGCGGGCGATCTCGCCTTGCAGGAATCGGCACGCATCGCCTTCGGGCTCGAGGCACGCCCGACGACGAAAGAGATGATCGTCATCGGCGACATGTGGCGGCCATTTCGCGGAGTCGCCGCCCATCTGCTATGGGCTTACTACCATGTCGTGAAACGGCGCGACGGCGCGCCAGTGCCCGACAAGCCATCCCCTGCCGGGAAAAAAGCCAAAGCCGCAGCAGCGGCCAAGGCTTTGAAATCCGGCAAGACCAAGAATGTGAACAAGAGCACGAGTGCGAAAAGGAAAGTGAAGCGCAATGGCCGAACTGAACGGACCAAGTCTTGAACCGAAATCCGGCAATGCCAAACGCCTTGTCGTTTTTCTGCACGGCTATGGCGCCGACGGCAACGACCTGATCGATATCGGCCGCGCATGGCAGCCCATGCTGCCCGATACCGCCTTCGTATCCCCGCATGCGCCGGAGCCGTGCGGACAGGCGCCGGTCGGCCGGCAATGGTTCGGCCTCACCTTCCGCAATCCCGATGAGCGCTGGCTGGGCGTCAATCAGGCCGCGCCGGTGCTGAACGACTTTCTCGACAAGGAACTGGCGCGCCGCCAATTGCCGGAAAGCGCGCTGGCGCTGGTCGGCTTCAGCCAGGGCACGATGATGTCGCTGCATACCGGCCTGCGCCGCCCCACACCGCCGGCGGCGATCGTTGGCTATTCCGGCATGTTCATCATGCCCAATGACGGCCCGCCGGAGACGGTGGAAGGCGAGATCATCTCACGCCCGCCGGTCCTTCTGATCCATGGCGATGCCGACGAACTCATTCCGGTGCAGGCGCTATTTCACTCCTCTTCGGCGCTCTCGGCGCTCGAAGTGCCGG
>JAEXXW010000633.1 GCA_023405565.1 Pseudomonadota bacterium | reverse complement strand
CCGACCGGCTGGACAAATCCATCGACCAGATCGCGATCACCTACGACTTCAAGAACGGAAAGCCGAAGGGTGAGGCGATTTTCGACGCGTCCTTCCTTCCGGCTGCGGCCGACCGCAAGCTGTAAGTTCGATTGATCTGGGGGAACAATGGAGCCCGGCTTTGTATCGCTTGACGGCGTCAGTCACCGCTATGGCGGGATTGCAGCCGGGCCCGACGGCGTCCTCGCCGTTCAGGACCTGACCATCAATATCAACCGCGGCGAATTTGCCGCGGTTGTCGGTCCCTCCGGTTGCGGCAAATCGACATTGATGAAGCTGGCGACGGGGCTTCAATTCCCGTTCGCCGGCCATGTCCGCGTCGGCAACCAGGCAGTGACCAAGCCGGTGAAGATCGCCGGCATGGCGTTCCAGGCGCCGACGCTCTTGCCATGGCGAACGACACTGGAAAACCTGCTTCTGCCGCTGGAGATCGTGCAGCCGCATCGCAGCGAATTGCGTCGGAACAAGGCGAAATATGTCGAGCGCGCGGAGAAACTTCTCACTTCCGTCGGCCTCGGCGGCTTTGGCAGCAAGTTTCCCTGGCAATTATCCGGCGGCATGCAGCAGCGCACGTCACTGTGCCGCGCCCTGATCCACGAACCGCAATTGCTGATGCTGGACGAGCCATTCGGTGCGCTCGATGCGTTCACGCGCGAGGAATTGTGGTGCGTCATCCGCGACCTTCATGCTGCCCGCGGCATCACGGTCGTGCTGGTGACGCACGATCTGCGCGAAGCTGTCTTCCTTGCCGACCGCATCTTCGTGATGTCGCAACGGCCCGGCCGCATCCTGGTGGAAAAGAAGGTCGACCTGCCACGCCCGCGAGAGCTTGAGGTCACCTTCACCAAGGATTTCCAGGATATCGTGCAGGAATTGCGCGGCCATATTGTGCAGGCTCGGCAATGAAGAACGCCAAGGTCTTTATCCGGCTCGCCCCATGGATCTGCACCATCGTGCTTTTCCTGGTCTGGGAAATTGTCTGCCGCGCCTTCCAGATCCCCGAATTCTTCCTGCCGCCGCCGACCGCCGTCTTCAAGGCTTGCGTCAATTACTGGCCGGCGCTCCTGCGCAATTCCTGGATCACGCTCGAATCCACAATGCTCGGCTTCCTCATGGCCGTTGGTTTCGGGCTAGCACTGGGCCTCGTGGTCGGCTGGTCGCGGACGATCTATGCCGGCATCTATCCGCTGATGATCGGCTTCAATGCGATCCCGAAAGTCGCCGTCGTGCCGATCCTTGTGCTCTGGTTCGGCATCGGCTTCATCCCCGCCGTCTTGACCGCGTTCCTGATCTCGTTCTTCCCGATCGTCGTCAACGTCGCGACCGGCCTTGCCACCATCGAGCCCGAGCTCGAGGACGTGCTGAAGGCCCTCGGCGCATCGAAGCTCGACATCATGCGCAAGGTCGGCATCCCGCGTTCACTGCCCTATTTCTTCGGCTCGCTGAAAGTGGCGATCACGCTCGCCTTTGTCGGTACGGTGGTGTCCGAAAGTGTCGCGTCCAACAACGGCATCGGCAACCTGATGCTGCAGGCGCAGGCGCAGTTCAATGTACCATTGATCTTCGCCGGGCTTCTCGCCCTCGCCGTGCTCGGCATCGTCATGTACTGGGTGATGGCGATCCTGGAGCAGCGGATGACCGGTTGGGCCCAGCGTTCAGGCTTCGCACAAAATTAGCGGGGGCATTCAGCGCCCCTGGAGCCCGTCCGGCTTTGATGGAAGCAAAGCCGGAGGTTGTCCTGGCGCGTTTTATTCGCGGAAACTGGCGCCCGCTTCGATCGAAAACATTCTAGGCGAGCGAAAACATTCTAGGCGAGATTGCCGGAAACAACCGGCGCCTCTCGCTGGGCCGCGTCCGGGTGCAAAAGGTCGCGTACTGCATCGGCCAGCTCTTCAAGAATGGCGCGGTCTCCATTCTCACCAAGACAAATTCCACAGGAAACATCGTTGACGGGCGGCAAGGGAGAATCATGCCATGGCTCGAACCCGACCTTGTTCACCATTCGAAGAGGCATGGCGCTGACACCAAGACCGCTGCTGACAGCAGCGACGATGCTGGCCTCACTCGGTCCAACGAAAACCACTTCGTAAGAGCGGTGCACCCTGGTGAAGGCTCTTACGACCAGGCGGTGATAGGCGCTGATCTCTCCGAACGTCACCAGCGGGACGGGGGCTTCATCGTTCAGCCGAAAGGATGGGCCCTTCACCCAGACCACTGGCTCCGACCATCGGTGACGCGCGTCGTTCATATCGTCGCCGCCCTCAGACAAGCCGACCAAGAGATCGAGCTCGCCCCGCCGCAGGTCGCGGGACATGACGTCGAAATGCTCCCCCCGCACGGAAACGCGCAACCCGGGATAGCGTTGCTTGAAATCGGCCAGCAATGGCGGCAACAATGGCGCAGCGAAGTCGCCCGAAACCCCGATTCGCACCGATTGTGCGGAGAGACGCGGGACAGATATCTCCACGATCTGGTCGTTGATGCTGAGCATGCGTCGCGCGAAATTTACAACCATCCGCCCCGAGGGCGTAAGGCTGACGCCGGGCGCGCTCTTGTCAAACAACTCACAGTCCAGCAAAACCTGCAAACGCTTGATCTGCGCACTAACTGCAGGTTGTGTCACGCTGAGCGACTGAGCCGCCTTTGTAAAACTGCGTAAATCCACAACTGCGACCAAGGTTCGCAGAAGTTCCGTTGGGATATTGATCATTCGTCAGGTCTTGGAAGGTTTTTATTTTTACAAATTTGTTCTGCGTATTGTGACATAGACTTCCGGACGATGTGCGGAAAACAGCAATCAAATGTAGTTTATTGAATGAAAAGAATGCGGATGATGAACAACGATGAATAAGTCGGTTCATCATCCGAGGTAATTTCGTAGTGCATTGGCGTGTGAGTTAAGTACCGCATCATGTTTGGACGGAACTTTACGGACCGATGAAGCTCTTTCGTCTCTATGGACGGGTTCTTGCGCTGCTGGGGCCTGAAGCAAAGCTGGCCTGGCTTCTCGCTGTTTCAAACGTGGCCCTGGCGGGCGCAATGTTCGCAGAGCCGGTGCTGTTCGGGCGTATCATCGACGCTCTCGCTGGTTCTCAAAAGCAGGGCAACACGCTGACATTCGAATCGCTGTTGCCGCTCCTGGGCGCCTGGGCAGGCTTTGGTCTATTCACAATCGTATGCGGCGTCTTCATTGCCCTCCATGCCGACCGGCTTTCGCATCGGCGAAGGCAAGCCGTCCTGACGGATTATTTCGAACACGTCCTGCAATTGCCACTGGCCTACCATGGCGGCTCGCATTCCGG
>JAEXXW010000463.1 GCA_023405565.1 Pseudomonadota bacterium | reverse complement strand
GCATGGCGCAGGATGGCCTCGCCTCGTTCGAGCCGGCCTTTGTCGATGAGCTCGCCGTCATCATGCGCTTTGCTCTGGATTACATTCAGAAAAGCGGTGATGGCGCAGCGTCTGAGCAAAACTGGCTGCGTGATGAAACGGGCGGCTCGATCTATCTGCGTCTCTCCACGCGTCCGGTCGAGCAACCGCAGCGGCCCATGACCGACGAACTGCGTCAATCGATCGTCGATGGCGCTTATTGGCTACGCAAGCCCGGACCGAATGCCGAGGTGATCGTCGCCTATACCGGCGCAATCGCGCCGGAAGCGATCGAAGCCGTCGGCCTGATGGCGGAAGACCGCCGCGACATCGGCCTGCTCGCAGTCACGTCGGCGGATCGCCTCAATGCCGGCTGGACGGCGGCGCAGCGTGCGCGCGAGCGCGGTCTTGTGCATGCACGGTCGCACATCGAGCGTCTGCTGGACGACGTGCCGACGCATTGTGGTATCGTCACCGTGCTCGACGGGCACCCGGCAACATTGTCGTGGCTCGGCGCAGTGCATGGTCACCGCGTGCGCGGCCTCGGCGTCGAGCATTTCGGCCAGACCGGCTCTCTGCCGGACCTCTATCGGCATTACGGCATCGATGCCAATGCGATCATCGCGGCGGCGCAAGGGCTGACGGCTGGCCGGCCGATCCGTTATCTGAAGGCGCTGCCGTAATAGACGATCAGCGCCTGAAGGAACGCCATCGCGAACACGATCACGAACGAGATCCCTGCGATGGCAATCGAATAGAACAGCACCTTGTTGCGCGGCGCGCCCATCAACGGGTGCACACCGGTCCACAACAGCCGCAAGGCATAAAGACCAAGAAGTCCGAAAAAGTGCAGGCTGGGAAACAGCAGCACGATACCAATCAGCCAGACCGGCGTGAACGAATAAACCGCGAGTTTCAGCGCATTGACGAAATGCCGCTGCGCACTGAAAAACGGAGCCATGACGTCAATCGCAAGCGCCGTCAGAACAACGATGGCGAACGAAAACAGATAGCTGATGACAGCCTTGAAAATGCCGAACCAGATCGAATCGTGAAAGGTGCCGATCGACACCGAGGTGCCGATGAATGTCGATCCGAGGAAGCCCGCGATCGCCGGGATCGCCGCCAGCACCGCGACATAGACCAGCAGACGTAGCACGCCGCCCTGCTCGGTCGCGATCAGCGGCCACTCCGCCCGCGGATCCAGCATGATATTCTTGATGCGCGCAAGGAGGGGCGGCATGCGTTAGCTCTTTCGAATCGTGAAGGATCGTAGCCGCAAATTATCACATGTGTATTTTGAATTAAGGCCTCTCGACCGCTCATTCCCGCGAAAGCGGGAAGCCAGAATTTCAATCGCAACTGGAGCTTTTCCGGGTCCCCGCGTTCGCGGGGACGAGCGGAGTACTATTATCGCGCATCCTCGCGGATCGTCATCGCCCCCTTCTCCGCAATCATCATGGTTGGCGAATTGGTATTGCCGGAGGTAATGGTCGGCATCACCGACGCATCGATCACCCGGACATTCTCGAGCCCGATCAAGCGCAACCGTTCATCGACCACGCTCATCGGGTCTTCCTTGCGTCCCATTCTGGCTGTGCCGACAGGATGAAAGATGGTCGTGCCAATATCGCCCGCCGCCTTGGCCAGAGCTGTTTCGTCGTCGCTGCGAACCTGCTCGCCCGGCAGATATTCCACCGGTTTAAATCTCTGTAACGCCGGCTGCGCAATAATTTTGCGAGCGACCCGGATGGAATCGACCGCGACATGCTGGTCCTCGTCTGTCGACAGATAGTTGGGTTGAATGACCGGCTTGTCGGCCGGATCGCTGGAACGCAGCCGGACATAACCGCGACTGGTCGGCCGCAGATTCGCAACGCTGGTGGTGAATGCCGGAAAATCGTGCAGCGGATCGCCAAATTTATCGAGCGACAAGGGCTGCACATGGAACTGCAGGTTCGGCCATCCCTGATGCGAGTCGGATCGTGTAAACGCGCCAAGCTGTGACGGTGCCATGGTCAGCGGCCCGCGACGGCGCAGCACATAGTCGATCCCCATCAGCGCGCGATTGACCAGCGACTTGTAGGTCTCGTTCAGCGTCTTCACGCCGGTCACTTTGTGGATCAACCGCAATTGCAGATGGTCCTGCAGATTCTCGCCGACGCCCGGCCTGTCCAGCACCAGCGCGATACCGAGATCGGCCAGATGCGCCGCCGGCCCGACACCGGACAATAGCAGCAATTGCGGTGAGCCGATCGCACCGGCGGACAGGATCACTTCGCCACGGCAGCGCGCGAATTTCGTCTCACCATTCTGACGGAAGCGAACGCCACTTGCGCGCTTGCCGTCGAATTCGACTCGCTCCGCGAGGCATCCTGTCTCGACGCGCAGATTGCTCCGGCCGAGCGCCGGCTTCAGAAAACCGCGCGCCGATGACCAGCGACGTCCCATCTTCTGATTGACATGGAAATAGCCGCAGCCTTCGTTGTCGCCGGTGTTGAAATCGTCGGATTTCGGAATACCGGCCTGCGCCGCAGCTTCGCGAAACGCATCGGTGATGTCCCAGCGCAGCCGCGGATATTCCACACGCCATTCGCCGCCAACACCGTGATGCTCGCCCGCGCCGAGAAAGTGATCCACCTGCTTGCGAAACAACGGCTTCACATCGTCCCAGCTCCAGCCGGAAAGGCCGAGCTGACGCCAATGATCGTAATCGCCCGATTGTCCGCGCATATAGATCATCGCGTTGATGGCGGAGCAGCCGCCCAGCACCTTGCCGCGCGGATAGGCAAGGCTGCGGCCATTCAGGCCCGGCACGGGCTCGGTGCGAAACATCCAGTCCGAGCGCGGATTGCCGATGGCGAAGAGATAGCCGACCGGAATGTGAAACCAGATCCAGTTGTCGCGCCCGCCCGCTTCCAGCAGCAGCACTGTCTTTCCCGGATCAGCGGAGAGGCGATTGGCCAGCACGCAGCCGGCCGCCCCCGCGCCGACGATGACATAATCGTATTCGCCCTCGATCGGCGCCGGAG
>JAEXXW010000379.1 GCA_023405565.1 Pseudomonadota bacterium | reverse complement strand
TGGTGCGGCGCGGCATGACGCCTGCCGAAGCGACACTTCAGGAAATGGATGCGTTGTGGCATCAGGCCAAAAACGATGAACGGGCCACGCGCGAAAACCCCGCTCGTCAGGACGCCGATACGACTGTGTCAAAGCGCGCCCGCACCTGACCGGCTTTCGCCGGGTCTGCCCGCACGCTGATCGCCACCTTGCCATCGTCCAGAACCGATTTCTGGATCACTTCGGTATTGCGATGAAGCCAGGATAGGCCGGCGCCATCCGAGCCCTCCAGCACGAGGCCCAGCACAACCCGCGTTTCCGATAGCCGCTCTTCAATCGCCGCCAGAAGCGTGTCGATGCCCTCGCCCGTCAGCGCGGAAACCAAGACCGGATGGTGATCCGGCGCGATACGTGCGGCGGCATTCTCCCTCGCGATCCTGTCTTCCGGCGTGAGCTGATCGATCTTGTTCCAGACCTCGATGACGCGATCGCGTCGCTCTTCATCGATGCCGAGTTCCTTAAGGACGTCCTGCACATCCTGCATCTGCGCATCGCTGTCGTCGTGCGAGACGTCGCGCACATGCAGGATCACGTCGGCTTCGATGACTTCTTCGAGCGTGGCGCGGAAGGCCGCGACCAGCATGGTCGGCAATTCGGAGATGAAACCGACCGTGTCCGACAGGATGACCTTGGCTCCGTGCGGCAGCACGATGGCACGCAAGGTCGGATCCAGCGTCGCAAACAGCATATCGGCTTCGAGCACATGCGCGCGCGTCATGCGATTAAACAGCGTCGATTTGCCCGCGTTGGTGTAGCCGACCAAAGCCACGATCGGATATGGCACACGGCGCCGGCTTTCGCGATGCAGCTTGCGGCGTTTCTTGACCTTCTCCAGTTCGGCCTCGATGCGTGCGATGCGCTCATCGATCATGCGCCGGTCGGCTTCGATCTGTGTTTCGCCAGGGCCACCAAGAAAGCCGAAACCGCCGCGCTGCCGTTCGAGATGCGTCCAGGAGCGGACCAGCCGGCTCTTCTGGTATGTCAGATGCGCCAGCTCGACCTGCAGCACGCCCTCCTTCGTCTGGGCACGCTTTCCGAAAATCTCGAGGATCAGGCCGGTGCGATCCAGCACCTTCGCTGACCAGGCCTTCTCCAGATTGCGCTGCTGCACCGGCGACAGGGCGCAATCCATGATGACGAGATCGATCTCGCGTGCCTTGATCACACCGGCGAGCTCTTCCACCTTGCCCTTGCCGATATAGGTCGCCGGCCTGATCTCGCTGAGCGAGACAATGCCGACTTCCACCACGTCGAGATCGATGGCGAGCGCCAAACCGGCCGCTTCCTCGATCCGGGCTTGCGGTGATCGTTCGGAGCGCTGGGCGCGCGCCGGCTGCGCGCGCAAATAAGGCCCGATGACCAGCGCGCGTCCGGTATTGCCGCCCGGATGATCCGGGCTCAGGCGATCAGTCGATGAAGCGCGTTTGCGTGGCTGCAACTAGCCTTTTTCTCCTGCGCCCTCTTCAGCACCTTCAAACAGCTGGACCGGATGGCCCGGCATGATGGTGGAGATGGCGTGCTTATAGACAAGCTGCGAGTGCCCATCCCGTCGCAGCAACACACAAAAGTTGTCGAACCATGTGACAACGCCTTGCAGCTTCACACCGTTCACAAGAAAAATCGTGAGCGGAATTTTGGCTTTGCGGACGTGGTTGAGAAAGGTGTCCTGGAGATTCTGAGTTCGTTCGGCTGCCATGGCCGTGCTTTCCATTTTCTTGCCCGCGACCCCGATTGCCGCGAGACGTTTCTGCTAGGTGATCAGTTTAGAATTATTGCCAAGTCTCATCGTTCCTCGTTTTTCTGACCCACGAGGACTTGGGTTGGCGCCATTAGATGGTACAGCGGGATTCCGCGCAAGCCCAACTTAAAGGCCCGACAAGGCCTTAGCGCGATGAATTGTCAGGATTCCTCCGCAAAGCGGTGGAAATCGCGGCGCAGGGCGGTCGTGATCAATCCCGGAGCACCATTGCCGACTGGCCGGCCATCGATCCTGACGACCGGCATCACGGCCTGGCTGGCCGAGGAGATGAATGCTTCTCGCGCGCCCTGCGCCTCCTCCACCGTAAAGGGGCGTTCCCGCAGCGTCAGGTCATGTGATTTCAGAACATCCAGCAGGACGGTCCGGGTGATGCCCTTCAGGATCGCGTGGTCGGCCTGCCGGGTCACCACCTCGTTGTCTCGCGTCACAATCCAGGCGTTGGATGATGAGCCCTCGGTCACGGTGCCGTCGGCGGCAACAAACCAGGCCTCACGGGCCCCCTGCTCCCGCGCCTGCTGCTTCGCCATGATGTTCGGCAGCAGTGCGATGGATTTGATATCGACCCGGTCCCAGCGATTGTCCGGCACGGTGATGACCGAGATGCCGTCGGCGGCAAGGCGTTCGGTCTTCTCCGGATCAATGCGGTTCGCCGTGACCACCATGGCGGGTCTCGTCCCGGCCGGCGGAAAGGCATGATCGCGCTTTGCAACGCCACGGGTGATCTGCAGATACACAATTCCGTCACGAACGCCATTGCGTCGGACGACCTCGTGCAGCACGACACTGAGTGCGGACAGCGGCATCGGCAGCGGGATACGAAGTTCACCCAGCGAGCGCAGCAGCCGCTCCATGTGGCGGCGCTCGTCGATCAGGCGGCCGCCCCTCACCTCGCAGACTTCGTACACACCATCGGCGAATTGATAGCCGCGATCCTCGATATGAACAGCCGCGTCGCTTCGCGGCAGATAGCGACCGTTGACATAGGCGATGCGTGACACGGCGTATTCTCTTTGATGCTCGTTGCGGCGATCAGCCGATCCCGAGTGCTTTCAGCTTGCGATGCAACGCCGAGCGCTCCATGCCGACGAACTCAGCGGTACGCGAGATATTGCCGCCGAAGCGGCTGATCTGCGCGACCAGATATTCCCGCTCGAACATCTCGCGCGCTTCGCGCAGCGGCAGGCTCATCAATTGCTCGCCGCCATTGCCGTTCGGCATCGACGGCACCATCGAGCCGACATCCTGCGGCAGCATGCTGGAATTGATCACCGCATTCGGATCGCCGCCGGCGAGGATCATCAGGCGTTCGACATTGTTGCGCAGTTGGCGCACATTGCCCGGCCAGTCATGCGACTGCAGCACGGCCATGGCATCGTCACCGATGGTACGTTTCGGCAAGCCGGTGGCGAGCGAAATCTGCTCCATGAAATAATCGACCAGCAGCGGAATATCCTCGCGCCGCTCCGCCAGCGGTGGCACGCGGATCGGCACGACCGACAGGCGGTGATAGAGATCTTCGCGGAAATTGCCCGCGGTGATCTCTGCTTCGAGGTTGCGCGCGGTCGACGATATGATGCGGACATCGACGGCGAGCTTGGACGTACCGCCGACGCGATGAAACGTCTGATCGACGAGAACGCGCAGGATCTTGTT
>JAEXXW010000343.1 GCA_023405565.1 Pseudomonadota bacterium | reverse complement strand
GGTCAAGGGCGATATCGATGTGATGAGCGTGTTCTCGACAAACGAGCCCCTTTCGCTTGCGGACAAGGGAATCGAGACCAATCTCGTCTACTACGCCAATCTTGGTTTGCCGACTTACACCGATCCGATCGTCGTTAGCGGCAAGGCCGTTCGGGAAGACCGCAAAACAATCCTCGGTTTTCTGCGTGCGTCCATCAAGGGCTGGGAGATGAACAATCGCGATCCCGCGGTTGCGCCACGCTTCCTCGCGGACCGATATGCCGGATCGACCAAGATCGACGTTGAAAGACAGATCAGGGTCAATCGCGCAATCATCCCGCTGACAAACAGTGCGTTGACCAAGGAAAAGGGCATGCTCTGGCTCGACAAGTCGGTCATCACGGGACCGATTTATGCGGGCCTGACTGCTGCGGGCCTCACCGATCTCCCTGATGTCGATTCCTACGTTGATACGAGTCTGCTGTCGGAAGTGTTCGGAACGCGTAACCAGTTGCTCTGACGCAAACATGCTTGACCGTAGCCAGATCCTGATTGATCCAGCATCCAACTCGGCCAGCAGCCGCTTCAGCCCGACTGCAGCCAATGCCGACTTGGAGCGCTCCTTTGTCACGCTTAATGGCGTGTCCAAGAAGTTTCAGACAGGAGCCGACGAATTCACCGCTCTCAGCAATGTCGATCTGACGATCCGCAAGCATGAATTCGTTGCGCTGATCGGACCTTCAGGATGCGGCAAGTCAACAATCCTACGGCTGATCGCAGGGCTCGAGATGCCGAGCACCGGAGATGTCACAATCGATGGGTCTTTGCGTCCCGTCGACTTTGTGAACGACGGCCGGCTTGGCATTGCATTCCAGGATCACGCGCTGCTGCCGTGGTTGACGGCATGGGACAATGTCGCTCTGCCGTTCAAGATCACGGGACGCAAGTTCGATGCCGAGCGCGTGGACTGGCTGCTGCGCCTCATGGGGCTGGCCGGTTTTGAGCGCACTCGCCCCAGGCAACTTTCGGGCGGCATGCGTCAGCGCGTCGCGATTGCAAGGTCGCTGGTCCTGCAGCCGGATATGCTGCTGCTTGATGAGCCTTTCGGCGCACTCGATTCCGTCACGCGGCGACGGCTCAATATCGAAATGCAGAAATTGTGGAGCAGCGAACGGCTGACAACCCTACTGGTGACTCATTCGGTTGATGAGGCGATCTTTCTCGCTGATCGGGTGATCGTCATGTCGGCCCGGTCTGGGCGCATCCGTCTTGAAAAGCACATTGCTTTTCCTCGGCCGCGCGTGCCGGAAATGATGCGCAGCTCCGAATTCCATCATCTCGCAGACGAGCTCACTGCCGCGCTCGACAATTTCGAATTGAGTTCATCGGATGCCGGCTGACGGTTCAAAGCGTCCTGGGTTGCCGCGTTACAGAAGGGAGGGGACCATATGCAGATTGCTCGATTGAAGCGCGATTCCTCATTCGGTCTCCTCGGCATTCTTATTTCCATCGCGCTTTGGGAAGTCGCCGCGCGCGGCTCATCTCTCAACGGTGTCTTGCCGTCGCTGGTAGATGTCTTTCACGCCGTTTTCCTGTCGGACGATCGCAGGCTCTTCGTGAATGCGTTTCTGTTCACGATCAGGAACGCAGCTTTTGGTTATTTGATTGGCGCAACGATCGGCGTTGCTCTTGCGGTGCTTGCATTGCTCGTCACGGCGTTGCGTCCCGGTATCACGCGACTCGCGGCCGTGGTGAATGCGACGCCGGTGGTTGCGCTGGGGCCCGTCTTGATCGCGACGCTCGATCGCAACAACATCTCCATCGCTGTCGCGGCATTCTTTGTCTTCTTCAGCATCTTCATCACGACCCTGTCTGGTTTCGCTGAGGCCAGTGCGTCGCATCATGATCTGTTCTCCGCACTCGGTTCCGATCGCCGCAAACGTCTTTTTTATCTGGAATGGCCCGTTTGTCTGCCGACATTGGCTTCGGGCCTGAAGATTGCGGCTCCGGCGGCCGTCGTCGGGTCCATTTTCGGAGAATGGTTTGGACTCGATCGCGGGATCGGTCCGTTATTGGTCAATGCGATGCAGAACTACGACATTGCCACTCTGTGGGGCGGCACGCTTCTCGCTGGCAGCTTCAGTTTGCTCCTGTTCCTTTTGCTGTCTGCTGCGGAACGGGAAGTTGCCAAACGCTTTCGCTGAAACCTCCCTTCATCTTCCCAGTGCATGAGGTCCTTCATGTCCCAGTCCGCTTCCATGTTTTATCCGGAGCGTTTCGCGCATGCGAATCTGTTCGTGGCCGATGTCGAGGTCTCCGTTGATTTTTATCGGGATGTCTGCGGCATTACCGAGGTGTTCCGCGAGCCAGGCATCAAGGCCGGCTTTCTGAGCAACGGCGCGACCCATCATGACGTCGGTCTGATGCAGGTTTCGAACGCGCCGCTGATCGGAAAGGACGGCCAAGTGCAGAACACCATGACACGGGGACGCGAACCGGGACTGAATCATATTGCGTTCCGCGTCAGCAGCGAGGCCGCGCTCATCGACGCCTATCGGAACGCTGCCCGTTTCAACATCAAGCTTGAAAAGGCTCTCGACCATGGCATGTCGCGCAGCCTCTATCTGTTTGACCCCGACCAGAATGCAGTCGAATTCTATGTTGACACGGTTGCGGATTGGCGTGGCTTCTATGCCGACAATCAGCATCAACTCATCAGTGCCGCCTGGAACCCGCTTGAGACGCCGCCGGTCGCTGAGTTCACAGCGCCGGATCGGATCGATACGCGCGTTCCTGCTGCCCCTCTGCAATCGATGGAAATATGCGGTGCCACGTTGATTGTTGCAGACATGGCGGCCTCGCGAATGTTCTATGAAAAGGTGGCGGGGCTGCAGCCTGTCGAAGCCAATGAGGAGGGCATCGCTCTCCTGTCTCTTCCCGGCACAGAAGAGCCATGCCTTGCTCTTGTGGCTGCGCAGCAGGGCGACAAGATCGGCCTGCATTCGCTTTGGTTCCTCGTCGATGCGGGTTCGCCAGTCTTGCAGCGCGGAGAGGCTGACGCTCGCTTCCATCTCACGCGAACGGAAGGTGGAACGCGTTGCTTCGTGCGCGATCCAAACGGTTTCGTCCTCAGTTTCTATCCAGGCGGCGACGCGTTGCCGAACACTCCGCTGCGGAGCGAGGTTGTGGCCCCGCTGCAGGCGGTAGCGTGAGGCATGGACCCCTGGAGTAAGGGCTAATGCGTGCCAGATTTCTTTACGCGGGAGGCAGCCTGACCCGACTGCTGGAAGGCGGTAACGCCGATGGAGCACCAGTCCTTCTGCTGCATCCCGTGGGGTTCTCAGCCGATGTGTGGTTCCGGGTTCTTCCCGGCCTTGGGCAACATCTCCAGATCGTTGCGCCGGATATGCTCGGTCACGGCTTCACCGATCTTTATGATTCTGAAGGGCGGATTGATCACGGTGCGATTCTCAAGCATTTGACGGCGCTCGTCGATGAACTGGGTTGGTCGGAGTTCTCGGTTGTCGGAAGTTCGTTTGGCGGGCAGATCGCGGTCTTGCTCGCGCTTTTGATGCCGCATCGGGTGAATAAACTGGTGGTCGTCGGCAGCGGTACCGCCCTGCAGACGGAGGCTGAGACGGTCGCTACGCTGAGCCGGACATTCGCCAATGCGATCGCTGCTTTGGAGGCGCCCACGTGGGAGAGCTGCCGCGCACGGCTCTCGAATCTCTGTTTCGAAAGAGATCAACGGCACGACGAAATCATTCTCAGCCAATTGACCGCTTATGCGCGCGAAGGAGCTGTCCGCTCCTATAAAAGTCTTCTGACGGCCATGTTGGATGTTGACGCATCACGTCCTTATCGGGTGCGGGAACGTCTCGTGGAGGTCGATGCCCCGGCGCTTCTCGTGTGGGGACGAGAGGATCCTCGCGCCAGTCATCAGCGTGCCGAAGACAGTCTCTTGCTTTTCAAGGACGCGCGCCTCGTCACCTTTGAGCGCTGCGGGCACATGCCGTTTCTCGAACATCCCGACCACTTTGTGGAGACGACATGCTCGTTTCTCACGCAACCACACGCGGACTTGCGCCGCGTCACAGCCTGATCTCTCAAGCGCGTCACATCACAACGATACCCGCTTGTAGCCTATAGGAGATTTGACATGTCTGTTTCGCCAATGATCGACAACATCCTGAACCGGATGAAACATTCGGTCCTCGACACCAAGCATGCGAGGACGATGCCGTCCGAGGCCTATACGTCGGCTGAATTCTTCGAGTTCGAAAAAGACACGATCTTCTACAAAGAGTGGCTCTATGTCGGCCATCAGAACCAGATCGAGGCGCCGGGCAGTGCTTTCACGATGACGATCGTGGACGAGCCTTTGATCGTTCTGCGTGATGAGGATGGTACCATCCGGGCGTTCTCCGCCATTTGCCCCCATCGTGGCTTCCCTGTCCTGCGCGGCGGTCTGCACGAGAAGTCGCAATGCGACAAGCTCGTCTGCCCTTATCATCGCTGGACGTTCGACCTGAAAGGTGATCTCGTCGGCGCACCCTATATGCATCGCACTGTCGACAAGGAAGTGCTCCGTGCCGAGACAAGGCTGCGTGAGTTCAAGGTCGAGGTCATTCAGGGATTCATCTTCATCAACTTCGATGCTGATGCTGCGCCTCTCAAGCCGGCGCTCGCGAAATTCGAAGCGGAATGCGAGAACTACGACATTCCGAACATGGTTCCGATGCCAAGCTTCATACGCGAGGATCTACCGTTCAACTGGAAGATCATGCATGAGAACGCGCTCGAGCCCTATCACACGATGTTCGTGCATGATGGTTATCACGACATGGCGCCCGCCAAGCTTGCCGGCTTCATACCGTTCGACGAAGGTGACGGCCAGATCATGCATCCGACGGGCTTTGCGGACGGCGCCAACGGAATGAATCCGTTCCAGCGCGCCTTCTTCCCTGTCATTCCGACTCTTTCGGAAGAACAAAAGGGCCGCAGCATGTATGGCTCGGTCCCGCCGACGATGTTCTTCTCATTGAAGCCGGATCAGGTCTTCACCTTCCTCATCCTGCCGACAGCACACGACCGCATGACGCTCGTCACAACCATCTTCATGCCAAGGGAAACGCTTCGGCTGAAGCATTTCGATTGGGCCTACCAGCTGCAGCAGGCGGCAGGCGCGATTTTCGGGCAGCAGGATATCGAGGCGAACCTTGTGATGCAGCAGGGATATAAGTCGCGTTTCGTAAAGCAGGGGCGCTATTCCTATCTCGAGGAGACGCTGCCGCAGTTCAACAGCTGGCTTCTTCCGCGTTACCATCGAATGGATGGTCCAGCGCCCAGGACGACACTCAACTCCGAAGTGGCATGATGGAGATCGCGGTCTTGCCGGAGATCGACGTGCTTCTCTGTCACCGCTCTTTGGCGCTCGGATCGCTGCACGCCACAATACGTCAGACCGTCACGCCATAGCGCTTCAGAAAGTGCTGTGCGCATTTGCGGACAAGCTGATCGGACAGAAAGCCGAGGATGCCCAGCATGATAATGCCGACGAAGACCCACTCGGTCCGGCCATAATTGCGTGCGGTCCAGATCAACGCGCCGATGCCTTCCTGTGCCGCAACGATTTCGGCTGAGACGACGGTGAGAAAGGAGTTGCCCATCGCTAGCCGGGCTCCCGTCACCATGAAAGGGGCTGTCGAGGGCACGATGACGGTCAGGAGGATCTGTAGTGGGTTGGCGCCGAGCGAGGCCGCCGCGCGCAAGCGAAGCTCGCTGACCGACATCACGCCCGCAATCATGTTGATGACGATGATGAAGACCGTGGCATAGAAAATGAGCGCAACTTTCGAGGTTTCGCCCGGACCAAGCCAGATCACGGCCAGAGTGACAAAGGCAATCGGAGGAACGAACCGGAAGAACTCGATGTAAGGTTCAAGAAGTTGGCGCACGAACCGGAAATAGCCCATGAGAATGCCGACCGGTACGCCGACAATGACGCCCAGACCCCAGCCGAGACCGATGCGTTTGAGCGAAGCAACCGCCGAGGCGAACAACGTGCCATCGGCCGCGAGTTCAATTGCTGCCTCAAGTGTCGCGAGCGGCGAGGGCAGGAAAAACGGCGAGATCTGGGTGCTGGCGAACTGCCAGATCAGGAGCCCGACGAACACGGAAAACGAGGCAAGAATGACTCGGCCCGCCAGTCGATCGCCATGTGCACCATTTTCCGCGCGTCGAGAAAGGGGCCGCTTCGTCAATATCGAGGTGGAGCTTTTCATCCCGCATGTTCTCTCGCGGTTTGCAAGCCTTGCTGACGAAGGACCTTGCTGACCTCGGTGGCGATATCATCGCGGAGCTCACGGTGAATGGCGACAAAGCCGCTGTCCGTTTCATCGCGGGGGCGCGCCAATTTGATCGGCACGATTGTCTTGAGGCGCGCCTCCGGGCCAGTCGTCATCGTGATGACCCGATCAGCGATCAATATCGACTCGTTGATGTCGTGAGTGACGAAGACGATCGTCGATCGTGTCGCTCGCCAAATCCTGTCAACCTCGTATTGCATGACCTCCCGCGTCTGCGCATCCAGCGCTCCAAACGGTTCATCCATGAGGATGACGGATGGCTCGTTGACAAGCACACGTGCGATCTGCAGCCGTTGGCGCATGCCGCCTGACAATTCAGCCGGGAATTTATCGGCTGCTTGGCCAAGGCCGACGAGGTCGAGATAATATCGGGACATATCAAGCCGGTCGGCCGCGGAGATGCCCCGTATCCTTGGTCCGTATTCGACATTCTCGATTGCGGTCAGCCAGGGAAACAGGGCTTCCGAATTCTGAAAGACGACCCCGCGATCATGACCAGGGCCCCGAATGGGTTTGCCACCGAGAAGGAGGCGGCCCTGAACTGGAATAAAGCCTGCGATTGCATTGAGAAGCGTCGATTTCCCGCAACCGCTGGGACCGAGCAGACAGACGAATTCGCCCGCATCTATTGAAAAATCGATGTTTGAGACGATTGTCTGTCCCGACAAATGGATCGAGACGTCCTGAAAGGAGATGGAAGCGCCTGTCGCCATGTCACGTGATGATCCGAATTTCGCTTCTGGCGATGGAATGTCCGACCATCCAGATCGGCATCGCGAGTTGTCCCAGACCAGAGCTTTCGGGATGCGGCAATCGGACGCGTGGCTTCATGACAGCGGCTAACATTGGCGTTCAGGGCATTGATTTGATGAAACCGGCTTCGATCACTTTTTGGAGGTCGACCTTCGTTTTGATCGAACCCTTGG
>JAEXXW010000054.1 GCA_023405565.1 Pseudomonadota bacterium | reverse complement strand
CGCCGCGGTGAATGCGGATTGTTGCGGAGCGAGCATGTCAGGCCGCCTCGCTCTGTACAGTATGGTTCAAGATCGCTGATGCGGCGCGGGCTTCGTTGGCCAGCACGGGCCATGCCGGAACATCGTTGTCCCATTCGATCAGGGTTGGCAACGGACCCGTCTTCGCAATCACGCCGGCATAGAGCGACCACACATCGTCAGCCACGGCGCAGCCATGGGCGTCGATGAGCAGCGGCGCGCCGCTGTCGTCGGACTGCGCGTCGTGGCCACCGAGATGGATTTCCTTCACCCGCGCCAGCGGGAAAGCATCCAGATATTGCTGCGCGCTGGTGCCGTGGTTCGTGGCCTGCACGACAACATTATTGACATCCAGCAGCAAGCCACAGCCGGTCCGGCGTGCGATCTCGCCGAGAAATTCCGCTTCGGGAATGGTGCTGTCCGCGAACTGGATATAGGTCGATGGATTCTCCAGCAGCATTTCGCGATTGAGCGTGTGCTGCACCTGATCGACATGGTCGACGATGCGCGCCAGCGTTTCCGGCGTATAGGGCAGGGGCAAGAGATCGTTGAGATAGACCTCGCCATGCGACGACCAGGCGAGATGTTCGGAAAAGCTTTCCGGTTGGTAGCGGTCGCAAAGATGTTTCAAGCGTCCGAGATGTTCAATATCGAGCGGGGCCATCGATCCGATCGACAGGCCGACGCCGTGAATGGAGAGTGCATAGGTCTCGCGCAGACGCCGCAGCATGGCATGTGGCGCACCGCCGGCGCCCATATAATTCTCGGCATGAATTTCGACAAAGCCGATCGGCTGATCGCCTGAAAGGATGTCGTCGAAATGCTGCGGCTTGAAGCCGACACCCGACGCAGGGGGAAGCGAAGCGATGATCATGCTGTGGCTCCAGACACGTGCATGAGCCCTATCCCTCTCCCGAACGGGAGAGGGATAAAGCGACGAATGGTCAGCTCTTGATGGGTGTGAGCGAGCCCATGCCCTTCGGCGTCTTCATCGAGACGCAGGTGCCCTTTTCGACATATTTCCAGGCATTGCCCTGATAATCGACCTTCGACGTCCCGGCGCAGGTTGTGCCGGCGCCGGCAGCGCAGTCGTTCTTGCCGGCGAGCGAGATGCCATAGCATTTGTCCTTGCCCGGCTGAGGGGCGACCGGCTCCGCAAAAGCGGGCGAAGCGGCGATGGCGAGTGCGGCGGCGAAAGAGCCTGCAAGAGCAGCGGCGGTCAGCTTGGTGGTCATCCGATATCCTCCAGAAGGTAAATCAGGCGCACATCTCTTCGGTTCGGATTCGGAAACGTCCGCTCGAGATGTAACGCGGGCCGGATGTCCCGGCCTTACGATGAGCTTCGCAATGGGTGTGGCGTGTGTTACGCGGTCACGGTCTTGTGTTTGCATGGGTTGCGTCGGCGAAAGAAAATTTTCAGATCGCGTGTAACAACGCGTCGGACAGCCACGAATACGAAGAGGGTGAGTGCTGCTTGAAAGGCCGCGACAATGAATGGGCCGACCTGATGCGTGCGGCCAGGGCCGGCGATAGTGCGGCCTATGACCGGTGTTTACGCGAGATGGCTCAGGCTTTGCGTCCGCTCGTGCGCCGCGGCATGTATCGCACCGGCGCCAATCCGGCCGAGACGGAGGATGTGGTGCAGGACATTCTGATTGCCGTGCATCTCAAGCGCCATACATGGGATGAGACGCGGCCGATCGGTCCGTGGATCGCCGGCATCGCCCGCTACAAGATCATCGATTCCATGCGCCGGCGCGGCGCGCGTATCGAATTGCCGATCGAGGACTTTGTGGAGATCATACCCGCCGAGCCTGCACAGGAAACCGCGAGCGAGCGAGATGTCACGCGTTCGCTGGACGCCTTGCCGGAAGGGCAGCGCAATGTCGTGCGTTCGATCGCCATCGATGGCATTTCGATCGGTGATACCGCGCGCAAACTGAACATGAGCGAGGGCGCCGTGCGTGTTGCGCTGCATCGCGGATTGGGTGCCCTGGCGAAACGCCATGACCAGGATTCATGAGTTGCCACACATGAAGACCGACGATCTCATTCGTGCATTGGCCGCCGACCGGGAGCCGGCAGGTTCCGCGCCAGGCCTTGTCTTGTCGCTCGCGGCTGCCGGCGGCTTTGTCGTGTCCGCCGTTTTCTTTCTGTGGCTGATTGGTCTGCGGCCAGACTTGCTCTCGGCGATGCATTCGGTCCGGTTCATGCTGAAACCGGTCGAAATGGGGCTGCTGGTCGGCGCGGCCGGCGTCCTGGTCACGAGGCTCGCAAAGCCTGGTACGCCGCTCGGCCGGATGCTGCTGGTTGCGGCGGCTGTGCCGGCGATCATGGTCGCGGCGCTGGCGGTGGAACTGATGAGTGTTCCGCGTGCGGAATGGCTAGTCCGTCTCGCTGGCGTGCATTGGTATGTCTGTGTGATCAATATGGTGTTGCTGGCGATGCCGATGCTGGCGGCCTTGCTGTTCGGCCTGCGCTATGGCGCGCCGACGCGGCCGGTCCTGGCTGGTGCGATGGCCGGGCTCCTTTCGGGGGCGCTGTCAGCGACGCTGTACATTTCGCATTGTCCGGATGATTCACCGATTTTCGTGGCGGCGTGGTTCACCCTCGCCATTGCCATATCGACTGGTATTGGCGCGCTGGCCGGTGCACGTTTGTTGCGCTGGTAAGTGGCTGAAATGGATTGCGGGCCGAGAGCGCCCTTACCGCTGCAACAGGTAGGGCAGGAGCCGGAGAAGGCCGGCTGTTGTCGCCGCGCCGATGATGGCGATAACGAAAATCCCGAGGAGCGGCTTGATGTCGCCGGCCTTCGATGCGCTGGACAGTTTGGGAAGTCGTTTGATCGGTTCGTGCACGCTGTGTTCCTGATCCTCGTGCGCCGGTATGGGACCGATCCACGGAGGAGTCCGTTGCCGCCTCCGGCAAACCTCTAGCTGAGAGGCGCCCGCCTAACAATTGGAAGATGATCCTCGGCCGTTCTCTCTTCGCCTGAACCGGGGACGTCGCGTCGAATTCTTTGCATCCGAGCGATTCTATGGGAGCATTCGCGGTCCCCGGACCGGCGACTTTGCTTGAATGAAAGCCGAGAGATCGTCATGTTGCGCCCGTCACGTCCCTTTGCATTGAGCCGCCGTACAATCATGACCGGAACTGCCAGCATTCTCGCCGCTTCGTCGATCCCAGCATCCGGCCAGCAGGCCGCGCCAGCCAAGGGCCCCATCGTGTGGCTGGAGATGGATCAGGCCCAGCTCGACGATGCCTACAACCAGGCGAAATATGCGCCGAATGTCCAACAGGTGGTCGGCCGCTATCGCAGCAACAGCGATGTGACCCGGGCCCGTCTCGGCGCGCCGAAGCGGCTCTCCTATGGCGCGTCACCGGTCGAGGGGATGGATCTTTATCCCACGAGGCAGCCGAACGCGCCGATCCAGGTTTTCCTGCATGGTGGTGCCTGGCGCGGCGAGCAGGCGAGCTTCTATGGCTTTCCGGCCGAAACATTCGTCAATGCCGGCGCGCATTACATCTCGGTCGACTTCACCAATGTGGTCGAGACGAAAGGTGATCTTGCTCCCATGGTGGAGCAATGCCGCAAGGCGGTGGCCTGGACCTACAGGAATGCCGCGAGCTTCGGCGGCGACGCCAGCCGCATCTATCTGTCCGGCCATTCGTCCGGCGGACATCTCGGGGGCGTCGTGATGGTGACGGACTGGGAGAAGGATTTCGGTCTGCCGAAGGATACGATCAAAGGCGCGGTGCTGGTCTCCGGCATGTATGACCTCAAGCCGGTGCGGCTGTCATCGCGTTCGTCCTATGTCACCATATCCGATGAGGCCGAAAACGCGTTCAGTGCACAGCGTCACATCGACAAGCTGAATGCGCCGGTGGTGATCGCTTACGGTTCGCTGGAGACGCCGGAATTCCAGCGCCAGAGCCGCGACTTTGTCGATGCCGTCAACAAGGCCGGCAAGCCGGCACAGCTCATGCGCTGCGATGGCTATAACCATTTCGAGGTGATCGAGACGATTGCCAATCCGTACCATCCCCTCGGCCACGTCGCGTTGCAGCAGATGAAGCTGATCCCGGCCTGATTTCGTTCACAACGGTTTGTCGCTCTATCTGTGCGATTTGATGTAAATTGTGCAGTGATACCGCTGTGTTTCGGCAAGATGCGTCTTTCTATAATGTGAATGTCCGATAACGGCGGATAATATCTGCCGGAGGACCGTCAGATGCTGGCCGAGTGGTGGCGTCGCATAACCGATCGTGCCTTCGCGCCGTATTCGACAGGCGCGTTCGCATTCGCGGTCGGCTGCATCGCGGTGGCCACCTGTGTGCGTTATGCACTGGGATGGCTCCACCCCGATGTCGTGCCGTATGCGGCGTATTTCCCTGCGGTGATGATTGTCGCATTGCTTGCGGGAGCCCCGGCCGCAATCGTCGCCACGCTGTTGTCGATCATTCTGGCCGCAACTCTGTTCCTGCCTGACCGCGGAAAGATCGAGGCTCTCAACGCTGCATTTTTCGCGCTCTCCAGCATCATTATGATCGTGGTGTCGGTGGCTTATCGGCAATTGCTGCATCGCTATCGGAAACAGGAGCGTCAAAAAAACCTGATGCTGCGTGAACTGGAACATCGCGGCAAGAATACGCGCTCAGTGGTGGAGGCAATCGTCGTGCAAACATTGCCGGATGATCTGGACGCGGCGCAGACCATCATCGGCCGCATCCGCGCGATATCATCGACCAATGACATCATCAGTCACGCCGCCGATCTGCAGCCGGATCTCCGCACGCTGATCCGTTCGAAGTTCGAGCCTTTCGGCCCTTTCCGGGCTAGCCTCGATGGCGTCGATATCACGCTTCCGGCGGATCCCGCCCGCAATCTGTCGCTGGTTTTTCATGAACTCGTGACCAATGCGATCAAGCATGGAGCATTGTCGCGCGAAGAAGGCCGGGTCGATATTTCCTGGCGCGCGGGCGGCGGCAATCTCACCATCACCTGGGCGGAACGCGACGGCCCGGAGATCGCGCCCCCGGAACAACGCGGCTTCGGGACGCGCCTCGTCGTCGGTTGCATGAAAAACCTTGGCGGCAGCGTCGTTGCCGACTTTCCGTCGACCGGGCTCGTTTGCGTGATCTCGCTTCCCTACAGGGCCGGCACGGCGGAGACCGGCAAATAGACTGTCAACAGTGGCGCCGGTTTATGGTTGCGTGACTGTGCCGGCCTGATTGTCGACGACGAGAAAAAGATCGTAATAGGTGATTGTCACTTTCGAACCGGTTTCCGCCTCCTTGCGGGCGATCCATGCGGCGGAATGTGCCTTCTGCGCCGCTTCGCGCGATGGCCAGATATAAATTCCGGCGCCCTGGCGATTGTCGTCGCTCACCAGGAAATGCTTGCGGATCAGGTCTGGATCGGCCTGCCAGTGCGGAACGACCGATAGGGCACCGGCCACGATCTCCTCGCGCGTCAAACCTTCCGGATGCGAGAATGTGACGATTTCAGCGATCATGGACGGTGCTTTCGTTTGTACGAGCGATGTCAGTTGGTTCGGATGTTAGCTTTCTGGATGGTATCGGCCCAGAGCTCAACATTGTGTTTGATCTGGCGAGACAGCGCGGCCGAGTCACGCCCATCTGGTACGAAGCCCTGTTCGAGGAGCTTGGCGCGCAGGGCGGGATCAAGGACAAGGCGGCTGAGCTCCTTGTGCAGCTTCTCGACGATCGGTTTCGGCGTTCCGGCCGGCGCGAGCACACCCAGCCAATTGACGACGCCAAAGGCGGGCAGGCCGCTTTCGGCGATCGTCGGGACGTCCGGAAGCGCCGCATTGCGGGCTTCGCTTGCGACCGCCAGCGCGCGCAGCTTGCCGCTTTTCACATGCGGAACGACGGGCGCCGCCAGAATCCACAAGGCATCGATATGGCCGGCGAGGAGGTCGGTGATCGAGGGCGGACCGCCCTTGTAGGGAACGTGCGTCCACTCGATTCCCGCGCGCAAGCCATAGAGCGCGCCAGTCAGATGACTGGAGGTTCCGGCGCCGGGCGAACCGATGGTGAGCGGCTTGCCTTCGGCGGCGCGTTGTTTGGCAACGCGCACGAAATCGGCCAGCGTCTTGATCTCGGAATCCGCGCGGACCAGCAGCGTATCGGTGGTGAGCGCGAGCAGCGACACGGCCTCGAAATCGCGCGCGGGATCGACGCTGCCCTTCACGCCGAGACTGGGCGTCGCGGTGATGCCG
>JAEXXW010000570.1 GCA_023405565.1 Pseudomonadota bacterium | reverse complement strand
GGCCAAGGCCGTGCGCGAGAGCGGAGCCGATGTCGGGCTCGGCTTCGACGGCGACGGCGACCGGTGCGGCGTGGTCGACAACAACGGCGAGGAGATCTTCGCCGACAAGATCGGTGTCATGCTGGCGCGCGACCTCTCCAAGCTGCATCCCGGCGCCACCTTCGTGGTCGACGTGAAGTCCACCGGGCTGTTCGCTGCCGATCCGGAGCTGCAGGCGCGCGGCGTGAAGGCCGATTACTGGAAGACCGGCCATTCCTACATGAAGCGGCGCGTCAACGAGAGCGGTGCGATGGTCGGCTTCGAGAAGTCGGGCCACTTCTTCTTCAACAAGCCGTTCGGCCGCGGCTATGACGACGGCCTCGTCTCGGCGATCGCCGTCTGCGACATGCTCGACCGCAATCCCGGCAAGAGCATGAGCGATCTGAAGAACGCGCTGCCGAAGACCTGGTTGTCGCCGACCATGTCGCCGCATTGTGATGATGAGAAGAAATACGGCATCGTCGATGCGGTGGTGAAGCATTTCGAGAAGGCGAAGGCGGAAGGCGGCAAGGTCGCCGGTCAGCCCATTCGCGATCTCGTCACCGTCAACGGCGTGCGCGTGACGGTCGAGGACGGCACCTGGGGGCTTGTCCGCGCGTCATCGAACAAGCCGGAACTGGTGGTGGTCGTCGAAAGCCCCGCCTCCGAAGCGCGCATGCGCGACATGTTCAAGGCGGTGGATGGCGTGCTGCGCACGCATCCGGAGGTCGGGGAATATAACCAGACGATTTGAGGTTTTTCAGCCCCAACCGAGACTTTACGGCCGTGTGGCCTCATCGAGCGCCGCGTCCAGCGCGGCCGCACGCCGGCGAATCTCTTTCAGCGCTTCGACGGTGGCTTTCGCGCCCGGTTCGCCGACGAAGAACATGTGATTGCCCGGCATTACCATCGTCAGGCGCTCCGGCGCACCGTGGATCAGATCGTTGACTTGCTTCCACTGTGTCGGTGCCAGCTTCGAAAAATCCTTCACGCGCGCGAACACGCGCGTCTCCGACAGACTCTGCGAGATGTAGAAGCCCCAGGTCGAGCGGTCCATCAGCGCGTGCCGCGCGTCCGCCCACGCCTCGTGTGTCATCAGAGCGAGTGGCGGGAACGACTTATATTGCCACGCGCCGGTGCCTTGCTGGTCCCCGAGCGGATCGGGAACAAAGACTCCATTCTCGAGCTTCAGTGCGGAGGCAGCAAGCCGTATGGGATAGTCGCCCATGAACTGTGCGGGGAAAATCGCAGGATCAATCACGGTGTGACCGGCTTCGGCATTCTGCTGGTTCAAGTAGAGAAGCAGAGCGTTGGTATAGCCACCGGCAACACCCGCGAGGCCGGATGGCTGCGGCTTCGCGTGGGCGAGCGATGGAAGAAGGTTCGGCAGCGCGGTTGCGGCGGCCATCGCCACGAACAATTCGACCTCGATGCCGCGCTTGCGCAGCGACGCGGAGATCGGCTCGGCGATGCGACCGGCCATGCTCCATCCCAGCACGACGACGCGCGACGGCAGGTTATGCGCCTTGACATGTCGCGCGACAATCTCTGCGCTCTGTTCGCCCCAATCGGTCATCGAGAAATCGGGATAGGCCCCGTGGAAAACCGGATTCCCCATCGGATAGGATATGGCGAGGAATGGAAAGCCTTCGCGCGTTATCCAATAGCTGAGAAAGTCCGATGGCTTTCCTTCGGGGTGACCGTAAGCAACGCGCGCCAGCACGCCGCCGCCGGTGACGAACACGACAAGCGGTACGCTTGGCGCACCGGTTTCGAATCTGACCAGAGCTGGAAAACCCGCAGCTTCGATGATCTGTTCTCCGGGATACATCGGTGAAACCCGCTCCGGTGGCTGGATGGCCTGCGCGCAAGAAGAACCGGGCGCCAAAGCCTCAAAGGCAAGGATCGCGGCGATAACTTTCACAAGGTAACGCATCATTGTCGCCCCCGTGTCACGCGACTGCATGCGACGTCTCCGACAAAACCCCGCGCTTCACCGCGGCGTGCCGCGCTGTGAGCGCATCTCAAGTCGGCGAGTATAACCAGGGCGATTTGACTCTTCACCCTCCCCCTCCAGGGGAGGGAAGCGCCGCTACTCCGCCGCCACCTTGAAGGTCGCGCGGAACGGGTGCGCCGGATAGACGCCGAGCACCTTCGTTTCCTTGGAGAAATATTCGAGTTCTTTCAGCGCCAGCGCGACATTGTGGTCGCCGGGATGGCCCTCGATGTCGGCATAAAACATGGTGGCGAAGAAATTGCCGTCGACCATGTAGCTTTCCAGCTTGGTCATGTTCACGCCATTGGTGGCGAAGCCGCCCAGCGCCTTGTAGAGCGCGGCCGGAATGTTGCGCACCTGGAAGATGAACGTGGTCACGACCGGCCCGTTGCCGGTCTCGGCCCATTTCGGCTCACGCGCCAGCACGATGAAGCGCGTGGTGTTGTGCGCTTCGTCCTCGACGTCCTCGGCAAGAATGTCGAGGCCATAGATTTCAGCGGCGAGGCGCGTCGCGATCGCGGCGGCGCTCTTGTCGCCGCGCTCCGACACTTCGCGGGCGGAGCCGGCGGTGTCGGCGGCGACGATCGCCTTGATCTTCAGCTTGCGGATGATGTTGCGGCATTGGCCGAGCGCATGCACGTGGCTTTCGACCGTCTTGATGCCGTCGAGTGTCGCGCCCTTCGGCGCCATCAATTGATGCTTCACCGGCAGGAACCATTCGCCGACGATATGCAGGCCGGAGCGCGGCATCAGGTGGTGGATGTCGGCGACGCGGCCGGCCACCGAATTCTCGATCGGGATCATCGCCAATACGGCATCGCCGTTCGCCACTGCAGCGAATGCGTCCTCGAAGGTCGGACACGGCAGCGGTTCGAGATCGGGATAGGCTTCACGGCAGGCAATATGCGAATTGGCGCCGGGCTCGCCCTGGAACGAAATCTTCTTCTTGGTCATGCGGGTTCCGTTACGCCTTGCGCGCGACAGGAGTCAACGTTTCAAGTGTCAACGACGGAGGAGCTTGCGCGCGGTTTCAAGGTCTTCCGGCGTGTCGACGCCGAGCGGCACCGATTTGACGATCGCTGCATCAATCCGCATCCCGGCTTCGAGGGCGCGAAGCTGTTCGAGTTTCTCGCGCTTTTCGAGCGTCGAGGGCGGCAGCTTGACGAAGCGCTCCAGCGCCGCGCGGCGATACGCATAAAGCCCGATGTGATGATAGAGCGGGCCCTCGCCATAGGGGGCCGTGGCTCTCGTGAAATAGAGCGCACGCAGCCGGCCCGGCCCTGTGGGTGAGCCGACCACCTTCACGACATTCGGGTTGAAGCGCTCCTCATCCCTGGTGATCTCGGCCGTCAGGGTGCCGATATCGACTGCGGGGTCGTCCAGGAGTGTCACGGCGGCGCGCAGATCATCGGCTTCCAGGGTCGGCAGGTCGCCCTGCACATTGACCACGATCTTCACCGCCTTGTCCGGGTCGGCGAGGTCCAGCGCCTCGAAAATCCGGTCGGAGCCGGAGGCGTGGTCGGTGCGGGTCATCAGCGCGCGGCCGCCTTCTTTCTCGACGGCGGCAAGGATTGGCTCCGAATCGGTTGCCACAATGACATTGCCAAGACCGGCTGCCTGCGCCCGCGCCACGACATGCGCGATCATGGGTTTGCCAGCGATGTCGGCCAGCGGCTTGCCGGGCAGGCGCGAGGCGGCCATGCGGGCCGGGATCAGGATCAGGATGTCGCGTCTGGTCATTGTTGGCTTTCAGGTTGACGCGCCCGGCCTTTTTACGCGGTTTCTCAGGACATTTTCCGACATGCGAATGCCGCAGGGAATGCGCGCTTATACGGGTTGCATCCCTGCGCGCAAACCGGCTAATCATGCGCCGCCGCCGCTTCTTCATGCGGTTCTAAATCGGCTGTTTCCCGCTTCCCGACGAGAGCCCGGATGGATTCCTTCGAACTCAACAAGATCATGGGCGCCGTCCTGGCGACCTGCCTCGGTGTTTTGACCCTGAATATTGCTGCCGGCGCGATCTTCACCCCGAAAAAGCTGGAAAAGCCGGGCTACGATATCGCCGTGCCGGAGACGCCGGCGGGTGGCGGTGAGGCCGCCAAGCCGGAGGCTGTCGAGCCGATCGCAGTGCGTCTGGCGAGTTCTGATCCCAAGAAGGGTGAGGCCGCGGCCAAGCAATGCGGTGCCTGCCACACTTTCGAAAAAGGTGGTCCGAATAAGGTCGGTCCCAACCTCTATGGTATTGTCGATCGCCCGAAGGGGTCCCATGCCGGCTTCAATTACTCGGCGGCCATGAAGGCCAAGGGTGGCAACTGGACCTATGAGGATCTCGATCACTTCATCGCCGGCCCGAAAACCTGGCTGCCTGGCACCAGCATGGGCTATGCGGGCCTCGGCCGCGGCGGGCAGCGCGCCGACCTGATCAATTACCTCCACACGCTCTCGGACAACCCGGTGCCGCTGCCAAAGGCGGCCGATGCCGGTGCACCGGCCCCAGCAGCCGAGAAGAAGTAAGGTCCCTTGCAGGGATAGTATTGTGAGACGGCCGGGCCTTTGCCCGGCCGTTTTGATTCCGGAGGGGGCCTCGCTGGGGCTGCGGCGTCGCTGCATGGTAAATTGCCAGCAATTAATGTGCTTAGGGTGGGGTTATCCGTAAAACTGACATACATGACGGCCTAGTACCGCCGTCCGATACCGCCCCGGAGAGACCGATCTTGAACCTGTCCCGCCGCTCCCTGATCCGTGCTGGTGCGCTCGCGCTGACAGCCCCCGCCCTTTCCTCCCTCGATATTCTCGGCCCCCTGAAAGCGGCCGCCCAGGGTTCCGCCTCTGGTTCCGCCGCGGCCCATAACTGGCGGCATGGCCTGTCGCTGTTCGGCGAGCTGAAATACCCGGCCGGCTTCAAGCATTTCGACTATGTGAACCCGAAAGCGCCGCGCGGCGGCGTGGTGCGACAGGTTGCGATCGGCACCTTCGACAATTTCAACATGGTGGTTGCCGGCGTGAAGGGGCAACTGGCCGCCGCCATCACCTATACGTCCGATACCCTGATGTCTTCGTCGCTGGATGAGGTGTCGGCGGAATATGGATTGCTCGCGGAATCGGTGAGCTACCCCGACGACTTTTCAAGCTGCACCTATCGTCTGCGCCCGGAAGCCAAGTGGCATGACGGCAAGCCGGTGACGGTCGAGGATGTCATCTTCTCGTTCAATGCCTTCAAGACGTATGACCCGCAGCTTTCGGCTTATTACCGGCACGTGACGAAAGCCGAGAAGACCGGTGAGCGCGACATCACCTTCACCTTCGATCAGGCGGGCAATCGTGAATTGCCGCAGATCGTCGGCCAGATCAATGTGTTGCCGAAGCATTGGTGGGAAGGCAAGGACGCGCAGGGACGTCAACGCGACATCTCGCAGACGACATTGGAGCCGTCGCTCGGCTGTGGGGCTTACCGCGTGAAGTCGTTCGTCCCCGGCCGCAACATCGTTTACGAGCGGGTGCGCGATTATTGGGGCAACGACGTCAGTGTGAATGTCGGCACCAACAATTTCGACGAGATCCGCTACGAATATTTCCGCGACTCGACCGTGGCGCTGGAAGCCTTCAAGGCCGATCAGGTCGATTGGCGTACCGAGAACAGCGCCAAGGACTGGGCGACGGCTTACGATTTTCCCGCCGTGCGCGACAAGCGCGTGCTGCTGGAAGAATTCGACATCCGCAATGTCGGTATCATGCAGGCCTTTGCCTTCAATACCCGGCGCGAGAAGTTCAAGGATCCGCGCGTGCGCCGGGCCTTCAACTTCGCCTTCGACTTCGAAGAGATGAACAAGCAGATCTTCTTCGGGCAATACAAGCGCATCAACAGCTACTTCGAAGGCACCGAACTTGCATCCTCCGGGTTGCCGGAGGGGCTGGAGCTCGAAATTCTGCAGACGGTGAAGGACAAGGTGCCCGCCGAGGTGTTCACGACGGCTTATTCCAGTCCGACCGGCGGCAACAACGAGGCCGTGCGCAACAATCTGCGCGAGGCATTGCGCATGTTCCGCGAGGCTGGCTGGGAAGTGCGCGACAAGAAGCTCACCAACGTGAAGACCGGAGAGAAGATGGCGGTGGAAGTGCTCATCTCATCGCCGACCTTCGAGCGTGTCGTCGGCTTCTGGAAGCCGCTGCTGGATCGCGTTGGCATTGATATGACCATCCGCACGGTCGATCCGACGCAATACGAAAATCGACTGCGGACCTGGGATTTCGACATGATCGTTGCATCGTGGGGGCAGTCGCTTTCGCCAGGCAACGAACAGCGCGGCTATTGGGGTTCGCAGGCCGCCGATCAGGCCGGTTCGCGGAATTACGTTGGCATCAAGGATCCGGCGATCGATGCACTCATCGATCGCGTCATCTTCGCCAAGAGCCGTGAAGAACTGGTCGCGGCGACCAAGGCGATGGATCGCGTGCTGCTGTGGCACAACTTCGTCGTGCCGCAATGGTTTTACGGCAAGGTGCGGAGCGCACGCTGGGATCGCTTTGGCCAGCCGGCCGAATTGCCGAAATATGGAATGTCCGGCTTCCCGACCGTCTGGTGGTGGGATGCCGACAGGGCCTCGAAGACTGGAACGCGCTCGTGAGATCGTTGACGCGCCGCAGGGTTCTTACCATCGCGGCCGGCGCCGCCGGTGCTCATGTTCTTGGCCGGTCGCTCCCGGTTCTCGCGCAAGGCCCTGATGCGCAGGCGCCTGGCGGGCTCGGCCGCGAGATGCACGGCATGTCCGCTTTCGGCGACCTCAAATATCCCGCCGACTTCAAGAATTTCGATTACGTCAATCCCGATGCCCCGAAGGGGGGAATTTTCTCGTTGGTCGGCACCAGCCGGCAATACAACCAGAATTTTCTGACCTTCAACACGATGAACAGCTACATCCTCAAGGGCGATGCCCCCATGGGAATGGAGCGCACCTTCACGGCGCTGATGACGGGCGCCTCGGACGAGCCGGATTCTTTGTATGGCCTTGCGGCGCAGACCGTGCAGATTTCCAGCGACGGACTGACCTATCGCTTTCGCTTGCGGCCGGGCTTGCGCTTTCACGATGGCACGCCGATCACCGCACATGACAGCGCATTTTCTCTCAATGTGCTGAAGGAGAAGGGGCACCCGATCATCGGGTCGATACTCCGCGATTTCGAGGGCGCGGAAGCCGTTGATGATTTCACGGTGATCGCACGGTTCAAGGAGAATCGCGCGCGCGATGTGCCGCTGTCGGTTGCCGGCCTGCCGATTTTTTCCCGCGCCTATTACAGCAAGC
This sequence comes from Pseudomonadota bacterium, assembly GCA_023405565.1. Lineage (GTDB taxonomy): Bacteria > Pseudomonadota > Alphaproteobacteria > Rhizobiales > Xanthobacteraceae > Pseudorhodoplanes. The sequence goes on along the minus strand of JAEXXW010000570.1, from coordinate 1,320 downwards.
GGGCCTTCGACGAGAGCACGATGGATATCCCGCTCGGCAGCGGACCTTACAAGGTCGGGCGCTTCGAACCGGGACGCTTTATCGAATATGAGCGCGTGAAGGACTGGTGGGGAGCAGCGCTGCCGGCGATGCGCGGCCAGAACAATTTCGATGTGATCCGCTACGAATATTATCGTGACCGCGATGTCGCGTTCCAGGGCTTCACCGGCAGGAATTATGCGTTCCGCGAGGAATTCACCTCACGGATCTGGGCCACGCGCTATGATTTTCCCGCCATTCGCGATGGCCGCGTGAAGCGCGATATATTGAAGGACGAAACGCCATCCGGCGCGCAGGGCTGGTTCATCAATACGCGGCGGCCGAAATTCCAGAACGTGCAATTGCGCGAAGCGCTGATCTACGCATTCGATTTCGAATGGACCAATCGCAACATCATGTACGGCTCGTATGAGCGGACGCATTCGGTGTTCCAGAATTCCGACATGATGGCGACCGGAAAGCCGAGCGAAGCCGAACTGAAGATTCTGGAGCCGTTCCGCGGCAAGGTGCCGGACGAAGTGTTCGGAGAGCCGTTCGTGCCGCCTGCATCGGACGGTTCGGGCAACGATCGCAACCTGCTGCGGCACGCCTCCCAGCTTCTCACCAAAGCCGGCTATCCGGTCAAGGACGGCAAGCGCTTCACGCCGCAAGGCGAGCGCATGACGATCGAGTTCTTGCTGGATGAGCCGAGCTTCCAGCCGCACCACATGCCGTTTATCAAGAATCTGAATGTGCTCGGCATTGATGCGAATATCCGGATGGTCGACCCAGCGCAGGAACAGTTGCGCATGAACGAGTTCGACTTCGATATCGCGATCCAACGGATGGGTTTTTCGACTGTGCCCGGCGATTCGTTGCGGTCATATTTTTCGCAGCACGCTGCCAAAACGAAGGGATCGCAAAATCTCGCCGGCATTTCTGACCCGGTGATTGATACATTGATCGAACAGATCGTCGCTGCGCCGACGCGGCCGGACCTCGTGACCGCATGCAAGGCGTTGGACCGCGTGATCCGGTCCGGCCGCTATTGGGTGCCGCAATGGTACAAGGCCTCGCACTGGCTGGCCTATTGGGACATGTTCGACCGGCCCGCGCAGGGCAAGCCGAAATATGCGCGCGGCATTCCCGAGACATGGTGGTACGATCCGCAAAAAGCGGCGCAACTGGAGCGGAAAGGTTAAGTTCTCGCCCTCATCCTTCGAGACGACGGCTCCGTCGTCTCCTCAGGATGAGGAACTTTAATTTTTATCCTCATCCTGAGGAGCGGCCGTAAGGCTGCGT
>JAEXXW010000202.1 GCA_023405565.1 Pseudomonadota bacterium | reverse complement strand
CGGCAGATGAACGCCATTGCCCTGGATCGGCTCAACGATGAAAGCAGCAACTTCGCGCGAGCGAAGTTTGTCCTCGAGGGCGTTGAGATCGTTGAAGGGGACGGCGGCGCAGTCGCCCAGCAACGGTTCGAAGCCGTTCTTGAAAATGTCGTCACCGATCAGCGAGAGCGAGCCAAAGGTCAATCCGTGGAACGCATGTTCGCAAGACAGGATACGCGAGCGCCCCGTTGCGGCGCGGGCGAATTTGATCGCGGCCTCGACCGATTCGGTGCCCGAATTGGCGAAGAACACCTTGTCGAGATAAGGCGCTTTCGTGAGCAGCCGTTCCGCCAGCACGCCGGCGAGGGGCGGCACATCCATCTGCACAAGATTGGGCAATTCCGCGTCCAGCACGCTTTCCAGTGCGACGCGCAGGGCCGGATGATTCCGGCCGACCCCGAAGACACCAAAGCCGCTCAGGAGATCCAGATAGCGTGCATCGTTCCGGTCGTAGAGATACTGGCCACGGCCGCGGCGGAAGCCGACGTCGTAGCCGATCGTCCGCAAGACCCGGACCATCTGTTCGTTAAGGTAACGGGTATGGATATCGAACCGTTCGCGTTCGCGCGCTTCAAAAAGAGCCGCAATGTCGTAGTTTTGGCGTTCAAGCATGGCATTGATTCTGTTAAGGTATTGAGGTGCCTCTTACGCCAGTGGCCGTGGGCTGCAAAGGCAATCGGATATGGGCACACGTTTCGGAAAGTTGGGTAGCATGAAAAAGCTCTTGGTGCTTACGGTGTTTTCGGTCCTCGCTGCGGGACAAGCTGTCGCGCAGGTTCCAGCTACTGGCCCTTCCGCTGCGCCGGACCCGACTGGCGATTGGCGCGTGGAGGAGGGTACGGCTCATATCAGGGTCGCCATCTGCGACGGCAACCTGTGGGGCGTCATCGGCTGGGAGCAGAGCCCCGGAACCGACGCGGAGAATCCTGATCCTGCACTCCGGAGCCGCCCGACACTCGGGATGCCGATCCTGGTGAACATGAAGCCCGACGCCAGGAAGCCTGAGGCAAACCGGTGGGTCGGCAAGATCTATAACGCCAAGAACGGCAAGATGTATGATTCAAACGTGACCCTGCTCTCGCCGACCTCCCTCAAAGTGCAGGGTTGTGTCCTCGGGGTATTCTGTGGTGGCGAGACCTGGACCAAGGTCGCGGCGACAGCGCCGGTACCCACCCCGAGCCCTGCTCCGTCATCAAAAGGAAGCAACCAGAAAGGGGCTGCCGGTCCTGGCGGGGCAAACCCCGCCGCCACGACCGGCAGTGCTCCATCAGCCAGCGCGATCTCCGCCAGCGTCTGCTCCCGGCTCAGTTCCGTTCCGCGGCCGACCCATTAGGGCCGGCTGGAACAGCACCGCGGCGCAGAGCGTCGTCACCAGCGACAGCGCCAGCAATTTGCCCATGCTCGATGTGCCGGGGTGGCTCGACAGCCACAGGCTGCCGAAGGCTGTCGCCGTCGTAAGCGAGCTGAAGAACACGGCGCGCGTCAGGCTCGATTGCAACAGCCCGGTCTGACCCGAACGCCATGCCATGATGTAATAGATCTTGAACGCGACACCGATGCCTAGCAGCAGTGGCAGGGCGATGATGTTGGCGAAGTTCAAGGGCATGCCGATCAGCACGCAGATTTCCATCGTGATCACGCCGGCCAGAAGCAGCGGGACGATAGTCAGCAGCACGTCGCCGAACCGCTTCAGGACGATCCACAACAGCAGGCTGATCGAAATCAGCGCCAGCGCGCCGGCCTGAATGAAGGCGACGATGATGGTGTCGCCCGATTTCAGGATAGAGATCGGGCCGCCAATCGCATTTGGCGCAATCGCGAGGACTTTCTGTGCAAAGACGCGGAGCGTCGCGTTGTCATTGGGGTCCCCGTTCGGGAAGACCTCGACACGGCTTCTTCCGTCTGCCGTTATCCAGGCGCGTTTCAGATCCTCCGGCAAGTTCTCTGCTGTCACCGGCTGGGCCTGCAGAAGGTTGCGCAGCTCCGCCAGTTTGAAGTTCAGAGGCATGACGATGGCTTTTTCGGCTGTGGCCCGCTTTCCGCTTGAATCGGCCGCGAGGGCATCGAGCTGTTTGGCCAATCGTTGTGCAGCCATTGCGCCGGGACCGGAATTGCCTTCGGCAATGCCGTTCAGGGCTTCTGCGGTCTGCTTGAGGGAGGCGATGCTGTCGGCGTCGCTCGGGGCAGGTCCGGGCTTGACGTTCAGGTTCGGACCGAGCGCCGGAAGCGCCTGTTTGATCAGGCCGAGTTTGGCGTCCTGATCCTCCGGTATGAAGCTTTCAAGGGTCATGACCCGCGCCACTTCCGGAAGCGCGCGCATCTTCTCGGCGACGGCTTGTGCTTCCTTGGCGTTGGGCACGAGGATGTTGATCGAGCTTGCCCCCGTATTCGGATCCTTACGCAGTTCCAGATAAGTCGAAATCGACTCGACGGTCGGGCTGCGCAGATTCAGCGGATTGAAATCGAAGTGCAGGAAATAGAGCAGCGGCGCGCCGAGAATGGCCACGCCTAATGTGCCGGCCACGACGGCGATGCGATAGCGTTCGACAAAGCGATCCACCGGCGCGAGGAAGGCATAGCCGACAGGCTCTTTCTCACCGGGCGGATTGACGATGGCCAGGATCGCCGGAAGCAGCGTGATTGTGACGAGATAGGCGATGATCATGCCGAGACCGGCGATCAGGCCGAGTTCCGATACGCCCTGATAATCCGTCGGCAGAAAGGCAAAGAAGCCCGCCGCCGTCGCGCCGGCCGCCAGCGTCAGCGGCCCTCCGAGCCCCCTGCCTGCATCGACCAGTGCCTCGCGGAGACTTTCGCCACGGAACCGCTCGTCCCGGTATCGCACGCTGTATTGGATACAGAAGTCGACGCCGAGGCCGACGAACAGCACGAAAAAAGCAACGGAGATCAGGTTCAGCGAACCGACCAGCGCAAAGCCGAGCGCGGCCGTGATCGCGAGGCCCGCGGTCAGTGCGAGGAAGACCGACCCGATGATGCGCGCCGATTTGAGAGCCAGCCACAGGATGATCAGAACGATGACGACCGTTCCGATACTGTTGACCAGGGCGCCTTCCTTGACGGTCGCGAATTCTTCGTCGGAGATCGGCACCGGCCCGGTCAGGCGCAGGCGCGCCTGAAAATTGGATGCGATGTCGATATCGGCCGCAGCCTTGCGGACGGCGTCGGTCGCCGCCCGGCCCGGTTCCAACGCCGAGAAATCAAGCTTCGGCCAGATCTCGATGAACTTGCGGGTGTCGCCGGGCTGGGATTTGGCGTTGTTGAGCATCTCCTGCCAGGAGAAGCTTGCCGGATGGTTGGCCGAGACTTGGTCGAAGGTATTGGAGAACCGGTCCAGGACGGGGGTCATGCCATCAAGGGTGATCCGGCCGCCGCGAACCCCGATCAGGCTCATCTGGGTGGCCTGGGCAAGACCCTGCCAGTTTGGATTGCGGCCCAGCATGCCGATGAACGGTCCGGCCTGCTGCAGCATGCCGAGCGTCTCGCCGACCTTTTCCGTCGGCAGGAAGAGAAGGCCGTTTTTCTGGAAAAACTCACCGCCATCGGGTTGCCGGACAGCTTTGAAGATGCCGGATTGCTGCTTGAGCTTGTCTGTCAGCGCATCGGCAGCGAGGGCGGCAAGTTCCGGCGTGGGAGCATCCACTACTGCCAGGATGGTCTCGGACCGGCTCGGAAAGGCCTTCTCGAAGGCGATTTCACGCTTCCGCCAGTCAAGTTCCGGTGAAATGAGGTTGCTGATATCGGTGTTTATGGCGAAGTTGCGGACTGCATAAACCCCCGAAAACGCTGAAATCAGCCCAAATAGCAGGATTGTGAGCCACGGGAACCGAATGCTGGCCTGGACGATTTTTCCAATAACCCCCGATAAAACCGAGGTCTTCTGCGAATCCATCATGAATTTCCGTATCCGTAACCTTCATTTTTCGAAAGCAAAGCCGTGGCTGGCGTAATTGGGCTTGCCGGGGCATGTTTTTTGCGTTCCAAGGAAGCAAAATCCGGTAATTGCGCCATAAGTTTAACAACGTCCGGAGCAAAGGTGTTTTGATAATGACTGTTTCTACCCCGCTGCTCGACACCCTCCAGACACCCGCTGATCTTCGTAAGCTGCGCGACAGTCAACTGCGCCAGGTCGCAGACGAGTTGCGGAACGAGACGATCAGCGCGGTGGCCGTGACGGGCGGACATCTCGGCGCCGGCCTCGGCGTCGTCGAGCTGACCGTCGCTTTGCACGCCGTGTTCAACACCCCGGAAGACCGGCTGATTTGGGACGTCGGACATCAGGCCTACCCGCATAAAATCCTGACCGGCCGGCGCGATCGCATTCGTACGCTGCGGCAGGGCGGCGGATTGTCCGGCTTCACCAAGCGCGCCGAAAGTGAATATGACCCGTTCGGTGCCGCGCATTCCTCGACCTCGATTTCGGCCGGGCTTGGCATGGCCGTGGCGCGCGATCTGTCGGGCGGGAAGAACAATGTCGTTGCCATCATCGGTGATGGCGCAATGTCGGCCGGCATGGCCTATGAGGCCATGAACAATGCCGGTGCGATGGATTCGCGCCTGATCGTGATCCTCAACGACAACGAAATGTCGATTGCGCCCCCCGTCGGCGCAATGTCCGCTTACCTTGCGCGACTGATCTCTGGCCGCACCTATCTTTCGTTGCGCGAGATCGGCAAGCAGATCGGCAGTCATCTGCCGAAATTCGTGAAGACCCAGGCGGCGCGCGCCGAAGAATACGCACGCGGCATGGTCACCGGCGGTACGCTGTTCGAGGAGCTCGGCTTCTACTATGTCGGTCCGATCGACGGCCATAACCTGGATCATCTTCTGCCGGTGCTGCGCAATGTGCGCGACGCCGACATGGGACCGATCCTGGTTCATGTCGTGACGCAGAAGGGTAAGGGTTACGCGCCGGCGGAAGCGTCAGACGACAAATATCATGGTGTCGTCAAGTTCGATGTTGTCACGGGTCGTCAGTCCAAGGCGAAAGCGAACGCGCCGTCCTACACGAAGGTGTTTGGCGAAAGCCTCGTCAAGGAAGCCGAGAAGGACGATCGCATCGTTGCGATCACGGCGGCGATGCCGTCGGGCACCGGTGTCGATATCTTCTCCAAGGCTTTCCCGAACCGCACCTTTGACGTCGGTATCGCCGAGCAGCATGC
>JAEXXW010000170.1 GCA_023405565.1 Pseudomonadota bacterium | reverse complement strand
CAGAAGGAATTTCGATTTTCGAAATCAACTGTGCTGTCGAAGCCGTCATCGATCTGATGCAGAAAATGGCGTCCGTGATCGACGAGGAAAACAGCATCCTTTCGCAGGGAATCCCGGCTTCGCTTGCAAGCACCAGCGCGCGAAAGGTGGAGCTTGCTGACCGCTTTGAGGAATGGGTGGCCCGCGTCAGGAATGAGCAGGTCCAGATCAGTCATGCAGATGTCAATGTGAGAATGCGACTGCTTGCCGGTACGAAAGCCCTGCGGGCGGTCATGGATGAGAATGTCGTGCTGCTCAGAATTGCGATGGAGGCCAGCCGCCGCCGTGTCGAAGCGGTGATGAACGCCATCAGAGAGCAGATTTCGTCTAATTCCCCCTATAGCGCAAACGGCCGCCTGCAAAGCCCGCTGTCCCCGTCTTCATATAGCCGCACCGGGCGGAGCATCTGACGCTCAGTCATTTTCATTCGGAGACACGCAGATGTCGCTGTCGATTACGCGCTACATTGCCTATAGCGCGCTTATGACGACGCAAGTGCAGCTCAATGTTGCATCCGCGAATATTGCCAATGCCGATACGGATGGTTACACGCGAAAGACCGCAAATCAGGCCTCGGCCATCTATAGTGGCACGAGCGCTGGTACGACCATCACCAGCATCACGGGTAGTGTCGACAAATATTTATTGAAGTCGTTGATGAGCGCGACCTCGACCCTTGGAGCGGCGTCCACAACAGATTCCTATGCAGATCGGCTGCAACAATTGTTCGGTAGCGTTTCGGGAGATGAAGGAACCGGGACCTCTATCGCCAACAGCATCGCGAATCTTGAGTCGGCATTGCTGCAATTGGCGCAGACTCCCGAAAGCGAAACATTAAAAACCCAGGCTGTCAGCAGTCTCGACGATCTTGCGACGCAACTGCGAGAGACGTCGGCTGGAATTCAAAGTTTGCGAGCCGATGCCGATTCTGCAATCGGCGACGCCGTGGCGGATGTCAACGAATTATTGGAAACCATCGACGAGCTCAACGGCCAGATTACCCAAGCCAAGAACACCGGGCTGACCGCGGATCTGGAGGATCAGCGCAATGCGGCTCTGCTGGAGCTGTCCCAGCTGATGGACGTCACGTCCTTTGTTAACAGCAGCGGCCAGTTGCAGGTCTATACCACATCAGGGCAAGTCCTGGTTGATAGCAGCGTACATAAGCTCAACTACAGCCCGGCTGCGACCGTATCGTCCAGCACGTCATTCGACGCCATCACAGTCGATGGCAATTCCATCACATCGCAAATCAAATCCGGCACGATCGGCGCGCTGGTCGAGCAGAGAGACGACATCCTTCCCGATGTGCAGGCCGAGCTTGATCAGCTCGCGACATCGCTCGCGGAAGCGCTCAACAGCGTCCACAATGACGGCACTGCCGTGCCTCCGCCCTCGCAATTGACGGGAACGGCGCAGGTGTCTGCTGCGGACGCGCTTTCCGGTTCGGGTACGGTACGCTTTGCCGTGGCGGATACCGATGGAAATTTGGTGTCCTATCAAGATCTGGATCTTTCCACCTACGCGACTGTGGGCGACCTGATTACCGCCATTGACGGTATTGGCGGACTGACTGCTACGCTCGATGCGGGCGGGCATGTGGTCATCTCCGCCGACAATGCAGCTGAGGGGATCGCCATCAACGACATGACGAGTGCGGTGGGATCTTCGCAGGACGGGTTTTCGCAATGGCTGGGACTGAATGATATGGTGACCGCCACGGGCGCCTCTGACTTCAAGGTCGCCGGCGGTCTGCTCACAGACCCGTCCCGTCTTGCAATATCGCTTCTCAGCGATACCGCCTCGCTTGCTGTGAGCGACAATGTGGTCACTGGAGGATCGTTCACGATCTCGGATCGGTTGGCGGCTCTGTTTGCGGACAAGGTCGAATTCGCATCGACAGGGACACTCGGTACTTCGAAGGCAACCTTTGCCGGATATGCTGCGAACATCATCGCGGGTGTGGCCAGCGGCGCTGAGAGCGCCGCCAATGCTTATAGCCTTGCGACAACAAATCAGACGGTCATCGAAGCATCGATCTCGTCTCAATCCGGCGTGAATATCGATGAAGAAACGGCGCGCTTGAGCGAGCTGGAGAATCTCTACGCTTCGGCAACCCAGATTATTTCGATTGTGAATGCAATGTTTGAAAGCCTCCTTGAGGCCGTCCAGTCGGCCTAAACCCGATCTAATGGTGTTGTCATGGCGATGCGCGTTGCCACCTTTGCGATGAGCAGTCAGTTGTTGGAGGCGGCGTTGAGAACGCAGGCCAAAACAGCCGAACTTCAGATTCAGCAAGCGTCCGGTCTGGTCTCCGGAGATTATGGAGGCCTGGGCGGCAAAGCAAAAGATGTCGTGAGCCTGGAAGTATCGGTAAAGCGGGCGCAGTCCTATATGGACACAGCGACGTCAGCCGGCAGTCGAATTGAAATCATGTATGCTGCATGCGGCTCCATGGTCGATCTCTTGTCGACGATGCGCGCGCAACTGGCGAATGTGATGGGATCTTTCGAGGAAACCGGCGCAGATCTTATCGCTTCTGCATCTGAAATATTGTCGGAGTTTGCGTCGCTGTTGAACACGCAGTACGAGGGGCGATATCTATTTTCCGGCAGCGCAACCGGTGTGCCCGCGGTCGATATATCGGAATCCGCGTACCCGGCTGCTACGTCCCCATCCGTGGCCGATACGTCCTATTATCAGGGTAATGGCGAACTCGCTTCTGCACGTGTGTCCTCAGATCAAGCGATCTTATATGGCATCACCGCTGGCGATCCAGCCTTTGAGGCTTCGTTGCGCGCGCTTAACCTGCTTGCGAATATGCCGTCTTCGCCGATCGACAATGCAGTTCTTGAGGAGGCGCAGGCG
>JAEXXW010000140.1 GCA_023405565.1 Pseudomonadota bacterium | reverse complement strand
ATGTTAAGCGTTCACATCGCAATGGAAAAGGCAGAGGGCGGCCGTCACCGACGGTCGCCCTCTGCAATACCGATCAGCCGGATATCTTACTTCGAAACGCGATAGACTTCGTGGCAGCTTCCGCAATTCTTGCCCATCCCACCGAACGCAACCTTGAAGCTGTCCAGATCTTTCACCGATGCCTGCGCGGCTTTCGCATCGGTTTCGAACTTCGACATCGCCGCCTTGAAGCCTGCCATATCGGACCAGATCTTCGGCGAGGCCGTGGTGTCACCACCTGTCTTGGAATCTTCCGGGAACAGATTCACGATCTTGGTCGCAGCGCTGGCATAGGTTGCAAAAACCTCCTGAGCCTTGGCGTTGTCATAGGGCTCAGACCCCTTCGAGAGTGCGGCCCCCGTCTTTGCCGCAGCGCCCACGCCCTTCATGATCTGCTTGCGCTCGGAAATGGCGTTGGACTGAGCAACAACGGCAGTGGCGCCAAGAGCAACGGCAAGCACAACGCAGGCAGTGCGGAACATCATGTGTCTACCCCATGTCTGGAAAGGTCGGATAAGAATGGCAGGCGGGTATCCGGGCAACACCGGACCACACTTTGTTATTCCTAAAAAGTAACAGGGCTATCCCCCGGAACATCACGAACTCGTGATCCTCCTTCGCCTGCTTGAATCGATCGCACACCAGATGCGCTCCGGCGTGGCCGGCATGTCGATGTGATCGATCCCGCAAGCCCGCCACAATGCATCAATCACGGCGTTCACGACGGCAGGACATGAGCCGATGGCGCCGGCCTCGCCCGCGCCTTTGACACCCAGCGGGTTGACCTTGCACGGCACATTCCGCGTTTCGAAAACAAATGTCGGCATGCCTTCAGCCCGCGGCAGCGCATAATCCATCAGACTCGCGGTCAGGAGCTGCCCCGAAGCCGAATCATAGACGGTATTTTCCATCAGCGCCTGACCGATGCCCTGCACCGCGCCGCCATGGACTTGTCCTTCGATCAGGAGCGGGTTCAGGGAGACGCCGAAATCATCGACCACGACATAGTTGACGATGATCGCCCGGCCAGTGGCCTCATCGATCTCAATCTCGGCAATGTGGGTCCCGTTCGGATAGGTCGGCGCCGTGGGCCTGAAGGCATCGGCTGCCGTCATCTTGTCGGTTGTCGCTTTGGGATGCGCCGCAAGATCAGCCAACGAGATCATACGGTCGGTACCGGCAACCCGAATCATGCCATCGACAAATTCCAGGTCGCGTGGCGCAGCTTCCAGCGCATCGGCGGCGATATCCTTCAACTGCTCTGCGAGCTTGGCCGTAGCCAAGGCAACCGAATTACCTCCGGCCGGGATGGAACTCGAGCCGCCCGTGCCAGTGCCGGTCGCGATCTGGGCCGTATCGCCCTGGAGCATGCGAACGCTTTCAGGCGGAACAGAGAGATGGTCGGCAATGATCTGAGAATAAGCGGTGTCGTGCCCCTGCCCCGTCGTCTGGGTGCCGACATGCAGTTTGATGGAGCCATCCTTCTCAAGCGATACGGTTGCCGTGTCTGGCCCGTTACCGCCACAAGCTTCAATATAAGTCGCGATGCCGATTCCACGCAGCCGACCATGGTCGCGCGCCGCTGAAACGCGCGCTTCGAAACCATGCCAGTCGGCGAGATCCTGCGCCCGTGTCATCTGGTCGGCGAATTCGCCGGTGTCATAGGTTTTTCCGGTCGAAGTCCGATATGGCATCTGATCGCGCCGGATGAAATTCCGGTGCCGCAATTCGTCGGATGGGATGCCGAGTTGTCGCGCAGCAGCATCCACCAGACGCTCAATGACGTAGGACGCTTCCGGGCGGCCCGCACCACGATAAGCATCGACCGGCAAGGTATTGGTATAGGCCGCCCGCACCCGGATGAAACAGGCCGGGATATCGTAGACCCCCGGCAGCATCCCCGCGCCAATATAGGGAATGTAAGGCGCATAGGTCGACAGATACGCGCCCATGTCGGCGATGGTCTCGACATCAAGCGCCAGAAAGCGGCCAGCAGCATCAATAGCCAGTCGAGCCGCCGTGATGTTGTCGCGGCCCTGCGTGTCGCCCAGGAAATGTTCGGTGCGATCAGCGATCCATGCAACCGGCCTTCCGGTGAACTTCGCCGCCACCGCGGCCAGCGCATATTCGCGATAGGCAAACAACTTGGTGCCGAAGCCGCCGCCGACATCGGGCGTGATGACACGCATCTGGTCGGGTGCGATCTTCATCACGCTCTTGCCAATGATATCGCGAATGGCGTGGCTGCCCTGACTGCCGAGCGTCAGCGTGTAATGGTCGCGCGACCTGTCATATTCGGCGATCACCCCGCGGGTATCGAGATAATTGGTCACCAGCCGCTGGTTGACGAGCTTCAGCGTCACGACATGCGCGGCTTTTGCAAATGCCCTTCCGGTTTCATCTTTTTCGCCGAATGTCACTTCAAAGGCGAGATTCCCCGGCCGGTCCGGCCATACCAGTGGCGCCCCCGCGGCAAACGCTGCCTCGGCCCCGATCACATGCAGCAACGGCTCCCATTCTACGACGATCGCTTCGGCGGCATCGCGCGCCTGATCAACTGTATCGGCGACCACAAAGGCAACAGCATCGCCGACATGATGGACCTCGTCGCGCGCCAGCACGGGACAAGGCGGCACGATCATCTGCTGACCGGGGACGCCGACCACACACGGCATGTGGCCGAAGTCCGCGATGTCATCGAAGGTCAGGATGGCACGAACGCCGGGCAAGGACCGCGCCCGCGTCAGATCGATCATACGAAACCGCGCATGCGCATGCGGCGAGCGCACGACAAACGCATGCACGGCGTCGGCAGGCATCAGATCGGCAACATAATGACCCGCCCCGCGAATGAGCGGGTCATCTTCCTTGCGCGTCAGTGCCTGTCCGACGCCAAATTTCATGCCGTCCTGTCTGCGTCAGGTCTTCGGTTCAGTTTGCATCTGTTGCGGAGTCTTTCGCCGCCGCGTGAACAGATCCTCGAGCCACCGTACCACCACATAGAACACGGGCGTGAAGATCAGGCCGAAGACCGTCACCCCGATCATGCCGGATACGACCGCTGTGCCAAGCGCCTGCCGCAATTCCGCGCCGGCACCGATCGCAACCGCGAGCGGAAAAACGCCGAGAATGAAGGCGAGCGAGGTCATCAGGATCGGGCGCAACCGCAGTTCTGCCGCTTCCATTGCCGCCTGAAACCGGTCACGCCCCTGCTCTTCCAGTTGCTTTGCGAACTCCACGATCAGAATCGCGTTCTTCGCAGCCAAGCCTATGAGCACAACAAAGCCGACCTGCGTCAGGATATTGTTGTCCTGACCGCGCCAGACGACACCAAAAATCGATGCGATCAGACACATCGGCACGATCAGGATGACCGCGAGCGGCAATGTCAGGCTTTCGTATTGTGCGGCCAGCACCAGAAACACGAATACCACGGCCAGCACGAAGGCAAACATCGCCGTGCTCCCGGCGCGGATCTGCTGATAGGCCAGCGTGGTCCATTCATAGGCGAAGCCATCCGGCAACGTCTCCGCAGCAAGCTTTTCCATCAACTGGATGGCTTGCCCTTGCGAATAGCCAGGAGCGGCAGACCCGTCGAGCTCGGCGGCCGGATAGATGTTGTATCGCGGCACACGATATGGACCGGTGATGTCCCGGACCGTCGTGAACGCCCCCAAAGGCACGGTATCACCGTTCGAATTGCGCACGCGCAAATCAAGAATATTCTTGGGTTCGAGCCGGTATGGCGCATCCGCCTGCGCCTGAACCCTGAACGTGCGCCCGAACAGGTTGAAGTCGTTCACATAGGACGAACCGATATTCACCTGCAGCGTGTTGAACACATCCGGCAAATTGATGCCGAGCAACTGCGCCTTGGTGCGATCGATGTCGAGATAAAGCTGTGGTGTCGATACCTCGAACAGCGAGAAGACTTGCATCAATCCCGGCGTCTGCGCGGCACGGCCCATCATCGCACCGACAGCTTGCTGCAGCGCTTGCGGCCCGCGGCCGGCCCGATCTTCCACCATCATGCGGAAGCCGCCGGCGTTGCCGATGCCCTGGACGGGCGGCGGCTGCACAACAATCAGGAAGCCTTCCTTGATCGCGGCATACTTCCCGAACAGCGCGCCCTGGATGGCCGCGGCGGATTGCCCCGGATTCTTCGCGCGTTTGTCGAATGGATCGAGAATGACGAAGATCGCGCCCGCATTGGGAGCATTCGTAAACGTCGCGCCCGAGAAGCCGACGATGTTGATGGCATTCATCACGCCCGGCGTTTCGAGCGCCAGTTCGGTCGCCCGCTTCATCACCGCATCGGTGCGCTCGAGCGATGAGCCCGGTGGCAATTGCGCGGCGACGATCAGATAACCGAGATCCTGCTGCGGGATGAAGCCCTGCGGCGTCTTGCGGAACTCGTTCAACCCGACACCGATGATGACGGCATAGAGCACGAGCATCAGAGCCGACATCCGCACGAGACGCCCAGTTAGCCTGCCATAGCGAGACGACAGCCAGTTGAAGCCGGCATTGAAGTAATGGAAGAAGCCATGGATCGGCCGCTCCCACCATTTGACCTCATGCTGCTTCTCGTGCGGCTTCAGCAACAGCGCGCACATCGCCGGCGACAGTGTCAACGACACGATCAGCGAAATCACGGTTGCACCGGCGATCGTCAGCGCGAACTGGCGATAGAACTGGCCGGAAATACCGGTAATGAACGCCGCTGGAATGAAGACAGCGCAAAGCACCAATGCGATGGCGATCAGCGCACCGCCCACTTCATCCATTGAGCGGATGGACGCCTCACGCGGACTGAGTCCCTGCGCGATATTGCGCTCGACGTTTTCGACGACGACGATCGCGTCGTCGACCACGATACCGATCGCCAGCACCAGACCGAACAAAGACAGATTGTTGATCGTGAAGCCGAACACACTCATCATGAAGAAGGTGCCGATCAGCGAGACGGGAATGGCGACAATCGGAATGACCGCCGCGCGCCATGTCTGCAGAAACAGCATGATCACCAGCACGACGAGCACGACCGCTTCGAAGATCGTCTGGATCACCGCATTGACCGACTGCTGGATGAATTGCGTCGGATCATAGATGATTGTGTATTGCATCCCCTCCGGAAAGGCCTTGGCCAGTTCGGCCGTGGTCTTGCGGATGTTTGTGCCGGTCGCGAGCGCATTGGAGCCCGGACGCTGGAATACAGCCAACGCCACCGATGGATTGCGGCCGAGATAGGATGACGATGAATAATCCTGACCGGTCAGTTCGACACGCGCCACATCCTTGATCCGAACGACGGCATCTGCCGTCTGCTTCACAACGATGTTGCCGAATTCGACCGGATCGGAGAGACGGCCAAGCGTGCGGACCGCGACCTGAAAGGCTAGCTGGTCCGGCACCGGTGGCGCATTCAGCACGCCACCTGCGACCTGCACATTCTGCCCCTGCAGCGCACTCGTTACGTCCTGCGCCGTCAAATTCAGCGATTGCAGCCGGTTCGGATCCAGCCAGACCTGCATCGCGAATTCACGCGCGCCGAAAACCGTGATAGACCCCACGCCCTCAAGGCGCGTCAGCACATCCTTGATCTGAAGGTTGGCATAGTTGGTCAAAAAGACCGGATCGCGCGACCCGTCCGGAGAGAACAGGTTCACCACCATCAAAATATCGGGCGAACTCTTCGCAACGACCACGCCGATCTGCTGCACCGCCAGTGGCAAACGCGGCAGCGCGACAGAAACGCGGTTCTGCACCTGCACCTGGGCGATATCGAGATTGGTGCCGAGATCGAACGTCACCGAGATCGAGAAGCGGCCGTCGGCCGTCGAGTTCGACGAGATGTAGAGCATCCCTTCGACACCGTTGACCTGCTGCTCGATTGGCGCGACGACCGTGTCGGCCACGGTCTCGGAGCTGGCGCCGGGATACTGACCGGTGATGTTGATCACCGGCGGTGCGATTTCCGGATATTGGGCGATGGGCAGCCGCAGAAACGCAACCGCACCCAGGATGATAAAAACGATGGAGAGGACCGCCGCGAAGATCGGGCGGTCGATGAAGAAGTGTGAAATCTTCATAACCCGATCCTACTTCTGCGCCGTACCAGCGGCCGGAGCCGCGCCAACCTGCGGCGTCACCTTTGCGCCTGGACGCACGCGCATCAGGCCATCGACGATGATACGATCATCGATCTCCAGGCCGCTTTTGATCACGCGATCGCCGCCAGATAATTGGCCCAGTACCACATACTTTTGTGCCACGCTGTTATCCGGACGAACGACATAGACGAACTTGCGCGCCTGTTCGCTCCCGATGGCGGTATCCGGAATGAGCAACGCTTCGTAAGGCGGAGAACCGGGGACCTGCAGACGTGCAAACATACCGGGCGTGAAAACGCCGGACGAATTGGCGAAGGATGCACGGCCGCGAATGGTGCCGGTGCTGCGATCGATCACGTTATCGACGAAGTCCATCCGACCGGCATGGTTGAAGTCTTTCTCGTCGATCAGTTTCAGGCGCACGAGTGTCGAACCGCCACGCGCTGCAATGTCATCCTTCCTGGCATTCTTGTCGCCAGTTCGGGCCATCCGCTCATAACGAAGATATGACGCTTCATCGAAGGTGAATTCAAAACGGATCGGATCGGTCGAAACGATCGTCGCAAGCAACGTCGTGTTGCCGGTCGTGCCGCCCGTAACGAGATTGCCAACCGAGACGCGGCGATCGCCAATCCGACCGGTGACCGGAGCACGCAAATCCGTAAACTGCAGATCGAGCTCGGCCTGACGAACGGCGGCCTCTTGCGCGGCAACGCCAGCTTCGGCAACGCGTTTGACCTGCGTGCGCTGGTCGAAGACTTGCTGGGTAATAGTCTTGTCGCGCACCAAGGCCGCGGCACGTTCGAGATCGCCTTCGGCAAACGCGAGATCGGCGCGTGCACGCTGCAGATTGGCCTTGGCCTGATCAAGCGCGGTCTGGAACGGACGCTTGTCGATGGTAAAAAGGAGATCGCCCTCCTTCACCATTTGGCCATCTGTGAAATGGATCTTGTCGAGATAACCGGACACGCGGGCCCGGACCTCCACCGAATCCACGGCGACGAAACGGCCAACATATTCATCGTTGTCGACGATCGTGCGGGTGGTCGGCTGCGCGACCGTTACCGCGGGCGGCGGTGGCGCAGCCTGCTGCTGTTGTTGGCCCTGGCCACAACCAGCGAGCAAAAAAGCGAACAGGGCCACCGGCAGCGCGGCGCTAGCCGACCGATACTTTTGTCTCATCATCACTGGCTCAAAAGCGCTTGTAGCCGTATTTCAACTAGCCCCAGCGCACACATAGGATATTCGGCCCGGACTTCAAATGCCGGAATTCGCCACGCCCTTAACGGGCATGAAGCCAATTGTCCATGCTCTCCAAAGCCTTAAGCCGTTTTGGAGGGGGGATTGGGGGGTGACGAGCCACCCGTAAAGCCGCGGAACCAGTTGCGCCCGAGCAACAGCAAGATCAGGGTAACATAGGTGATGGCGGCGAATGCCGCGACAGTGACCAGCGCCGCCTCGTCCCGGAACGCCGGCAGATCGCGAAACAGCCACGGGACAACCCTTGAGGCCAAGAATACAATAATACTCAGGGCACAGCCGCTGATCGCCAGCATGATCGTCGACCGCTTGAGCCGTGCATCCACCGTGATGATCCCGGATCGTGCTGCAAACCACGCCATAAGGCCGACATTCACCCAGGCCCCGATCGCCGTGCCGATGGCGAGGCCGACCTGCGCCAATGGTCCCATCAGCAGGATCTTGAACAGGATGTTGACGGCCACCGCCGTCAGGGACGCTTTGACCGGCGTGGCCGTATCGCCGCGTGCAAAGAAAGGCGCCGTCATGCTGCGGATCAGCACGTAAGGAATGAGGCCGAGCGCATAGGCCGCCAAGGTCGCAGCCGCGGCCGATGCGTCCCCACCGGTGAATTTTCCGCGCAGGAACAACGCGCGCATGATGAGTTCGGGAACAATAAGGAACGCGACCAGACAGGGAATCGTCAGCAGCAGCGTCAATTCGATCGCCCGGTTCTGGGCATGGCGGGCGCCAGCATCGTCTCCCGCCGCAAGGCGGCGTGACATCTCCGGCAGCAATACCGTACCGACGGCAATGCCGATCACGCCGATCGGCAATTGATTGATGCGATCGGCATAGTAAAGCGCGGAGATCGCGCCAGCGGCGAGAAAGCTGGCAATGATCGTGTCGGCAAACATCGCAAGCTGCACACCGGCCGAACCCACCGTTGCCGGACCGAGTGCGCGAAAGAATTTCCGCACATCCTTGTCGAGCGGCGGCCACCGGAAACGCGCCAGCACCTGCGCTCTCCCCGCG
>JAEXXW010000076.1 GCA_023405565.1 Pseudomonadota bacterium | reverse complement strand
TCTCCGCTCATTACGTCGGCTTCGTCTCGCCCGGCATTGCCGATTTCGGCCATTCCATCGAACTGCTCACCATGGTGGTGGTCGGTGGCATGGCCTCGGCGGCGGGAGCGGTTGTCGGCGCCGTGCTGTTGACGGCGCTGCCGCAACTGCTGGCGTCCTTCGAGGGCTGGGAGACGGTCGCCTTCGGCGTGATTCTCATCCTGTGCATGCTGTTCATGCCGAAGGGCCTGGTGCCGACGCTGGCTGCGCGTTTCGGGGGCTCTCGCTCATGACGCTGCTCACAGTCGCCAACCTCAGCAAGTCGTTCGACGGTGTGAAGGCCATGCAGAATGTGTCCTTCACGGTGGAGTCGGGCAGGATCTTTTCTGTGATCGGTCCCAATGGCGCCGGCAAGACCACGCTGTTCAATCTGATTACTGGCATCTATACGCCGACCGAGGGCGATATCCGCATCGACGGTGTGTCGGTGGCCGGCCGTCGCCCGAGCGATTTCGCTGCGCTCGGCGTCGCCCGCACGTTCCAGAACCTGCAGATTTGCATGAACATGAGCGCCTGCGAGAATGTCATGGTGGGTGCGCATCTGCGGCTCGACCATAACCCTCTCAAGGCGGCGTTCCGTCTGCCCTCGCTGGTGCGGCGCGACCGGGAACTCGACCAGGAGGCGCTCGAACTGATGCGCTTCGTCGGGCTGGCCGCCTTTCTGTCCGCCCGCGCCGATCCGATGCCCTATGGTGCGCTGAAGCGTCTGGAAATCGCCCGAGCGATGGCGCTGCGGCCCCGTCTTCTGTTTCTCGACGAGCCGGCGGCGGGACTCAATCCGAAGGAAACCATAGAAATCGACAAGCTGATCCGCAGGATCGCCGATTCAGGCGTCACAGTGGTTCTGGTCGAACACGACATGAAACTGGTGATGAATTTGTCCGATCGCATCCTGGTGCTCGATTACGGCCGGAAGCTCGTGGAGGGTACACGCGACGAAGTCCGGCATCATCCGGACGTGATCGCTGCATACCTCGGAGCGAACGCATGAGCGGGCCAGTGCGCGAGCCGCTGCTCGATGTCCGCGGGCTGGCGAGCTGCTATGGCCCGATCGAGGCGCTCAGCGCGCTCAACCTTGAGGTCAGACAGGGAGAACTCGTTGCCCTCGTGGGCGCGAATGGCGCGGGCAAGAGCACGTTTCTGCGTACGCTTTCCGGCGTGCAGAAGGCCAGTGGCGGAAGCATCCGCTTCGATGGCGAGGACGTCACCACGCTGTCCCCCGACCAGCGAGTCCGCCGCGGCATCTGCCAGAGTCCGGAAGGCCGGCAGGTGTTCGCGCCGCTGAGCGTCGATGACAATCTGCGTCTCGGCGCTTTCACGAGACCGCGTGAGGAGGTCGCAAGCGATCTTGGCCAGATCTATGCGATGTTTCCGATCCTGAAGGAAAAGAGCGCGCAACCGGCCGGCATGCTGTCCGGCGGCCAGCAGCAGATGCTCGCCATCGGCCGTGCGCTGATGGGGCGTCCGAGGCTGCTGCTGCTGGATGAGCCTTCCATGGGGCTTGCGCCATTGTTGGTCAAGGAAGTGTTCACGATCATCAGGACGCTCAAGGCGCAGGGCATGACCATCCTGCTGGTTGAGCAGAATGCAGTAGCGGCGCTTGGCATCGCCGATCGTGGTTATGTGCTGGAGACCGGCCGGGTGACGACGAGTGGCACCGGCCAGGAGCTGCTTGAAAACGACGACGTTCGCGCCGCATACCTCGGTGCATAGGGGGGCACGCACGGCGATTGCATTGCAAGCGTATCACCATTCTTGACCGGCCGGCCTGGCTTCGGGCCAGTCTGTGGATGCGTACGTATTTCTAGGTTTGGGTTAGCTGACGTGAAGGCGCGGATAACCATTGCGGGCTGCAGGATCAAATTTTTGGTTTTGTCCGCACTTATTTGAGACTGTGCGGGGGCCGGGGGCTATCCGTCCACCCGCGTCGGTGATGATTAGGCCAGCCTACGCGCACGCCTCAGTCACGCTTCGTTCCCTGTCCCGGGTGGCATCGGCAGCGTGCTTCACCTAAGTATCGAGCTTCAGGTCGTCTTCACAATTGCCTCGATCTTGTCGATGCCGCCAACCTTGGGTGCGAGTGCAGTCCAGACACCACGGGCGCCCTTTTCCCAGGCTGGTCGATCTTCGATGGCAACGGTCTTGCCACCCGCAGCGGCTGCGCGTTCCATCGAGGCCTTCTCGTCCTCGACAATGAGCTGATCGAAATAGAGCGCGCCTTCGGCTGCCGCCGCCGTGAACACGGCCTTCTCGTCGTCCTTCAGCGATTTCCAGAACGGCGCCGAGAAATAGACGACGCCGGTTGCCCAGATATGTCCGGTCTCGTTGAGATAGGGCACAACTTCGTAGAGCTTGAAGCCGGCATAGGCGGACTTGGTCAGGTCCATCATGTCGACGACGCCGGTCTGCAGCGCGTTGTAGGTTTCCGGGATCGGGATCGGCGTCGGGTTCGCGCCGAACGCCTTCCACAATTCGGTATGCAGCGGACTTTGGATGACGCGAATGCGCTTGCCGGCAAGTTGCGACGGCTTGGTGATCGGCTCCTTGGTGAGGAGATGCCGCGCACCGTAATTGATGAAGCCCTGCACCTGGAAATTCTGTGCGGCGAACTTCGCCTTCAGATCGTTGCCGATCGGTCCGTCGACGACGCGGCGCACATGACCAGCATCGCGGAAGACGAATGGTGCATCGAGCACCTGCGATTCCGGCACCCAGCTCGACAGGGCAGAGATGGTCGAGAGGCTGCCTTGCACCGAACCGAGGCGGATGCCCTCGGCGACTTCCTTCTCGCCGCCGAGGGCGGCATTGCCGACGATGCGGAAGTTGAAGCGGCCCGGCAGCTTCGCATCGACGATCTCCTTGATCTTCACCCAGATCTTCGTTTCCGGCTTATCCGCGCCGAACAGCGAGGCGATCGTGACGGTGGTCGCCGCCCGTGCCTGGGAGACAAATGGCGCAGCGATGCCGGCACCCAGCAGGGCCGAGAAGGTGCGGCGGTTGATCGTGTGACGGGCCATTTCGGTCTCCTGTGAACTCATATGCAATCTAGAATTTGGACGGTCCAGCCATCATCGCCGAGGCGACGCACATCACCGCGAGCGCGGCGAGCAGCGCCAGCAGCAGCGGGACCACTTCGCGAAATACCTGCGCCGGCCGCGCACCCGATACGCCGCTCGCGACATAGACGAGAATGCCGAGCGGCGGCGTGAGGCCGTGGATCATCAGATTGACGACGACGATGACGCCGAACTGGATCGGATCGATGCCGGCCATGATCGCAGCCGGCAGCAGCAGCGGCGCCAGTAGCAAAATCGCAGCGCCGATATCGAGAAACAGGCCGGCGACCAGAAGCACGATATTGGCCAGCAGCATCACCGCAAAGGGGCCGCCGCCAAGCGATGTGACGACGGATGTAATGACGTCGGACACGCGGTCCACGGCCAGCATGAAGGCGAACGGCGCGGCCGTGCCGATGAGGAGCCCGACCGCCGCGGCTTCGCCGGCTGATTGCCGGAACGCGTCAATCAGAGAGCGTCCGTTGATGCTGCGCAGGGCGAGGCAGACGACGAGCGCATAAGCCACGGCCAGGGCTGACGCCTCGGTGGTCGTGACGATGCCGAAGCGGATGCCGATAACCACGACGACGCCGAGGCCGATCGCCGGCAGCGACGATACAAAGGCGCGGGCCTTTTCGGCACCTGTCGAAGGTCCGCGCGCCGGCGTTTCGCCGCGCGAGGTCAGATACAGCCCGATGCCGAGCGCCAGCGCCAGCACGCCGCCGGCGACAAAGCCGCCGACCAGCAGCGAGCCGACCGACAGGTTCGTCGCTGTTGCGAGGATCAGGAAGGCGATGGATGGCGGGATGATGTTGTCGAGCATGGCCGTCGAGGCCACGATGGCGGCGGCACGTGGCAGCGGATAGCCGTGCGACACGAGGGCCGGCACCATCACCTTGGCGCCGAAGGCGGCATTGGCGACCGATGAGCCCGATGCGCCGGAGAACAGCACGCTGGTCAGCAGCGTCGTCTGCGCGAGGCCACCGCGAACATGGCCGACAATCGTTGCTGCGAAGCGGACCAGCCGGTCGGCAAGACCGCCGACCGTGAGCAGGCCGCCGGCCAGCAGGAAAAACGGAATCGCAAGCAGCAGGAATTTGCTGACGCCGACCACGGTGTTCTGAACGACGGCAGCTTCAGGCAACAGTGCGCCGAACGGCGTTGCCAGCGATACGCCGACCAGAAGCGCATGCGGCAACGGTGCGCCAAGGATCAGGCCGACAGCAGCCGCTATTCCGGCGGCGAGGCTCGGTGTTGCAATCGGAAAGGCAACAAGGTGATGGGCTGTAAGATAAAGCCCGACACCCACGGCAAGGATGAGCAAGGCGCGCGGAAGGCCATCCTCAACGACAATGCGGCCGACCAGCATCACCACCATCAACCCGCCACCCGCAGCGAAGGCGGCATAGCGTAGCCACTCCGGCAGCCCAAGGACGGTCGATGTGCCGCCGATGGCCGCGACGACATTGGCGCCACCCAAAGCGAGGATGATGCCGGCATCGATGGCGATGCCATCCGCGATCACGCGGGCAGCTTTTTGCAGTGGCACGGGAAAAAACTGCACGACGACATCCAGCCGCATGGCGAGCGGGCCTGTTGCGGCGAGTGGTGCGCCAACGGCGACCAGCAATACGTTGAGCCAGATCGCCAGTTCCTCCGACCAGATGAAGCCGCTGCCGAAAACGTAACGCAGCGTCACCGACGTCAGAACGAGAACGAGCAGAACGGCAAGGACCAGCGCACCGGACCATTGCAGGATGCCCGCCAGCCCGTTCAGTGCGGCCGCAAGAAACCTGCGCCCGCCATCACGGGACTCGATCGGAACAGTGCTGGTTTCCATTGACGCCATGGTGCCGTATTTTCACTGCATGGGCGAGAAGGATGTCGGCCGCAGGATGCGGTTGCGCATCTGCACGACATAGGACGAGGTTTTCTTTCGGAAAGCCTGCCAGGCCGGGTCCGCTTCCATCGCCGCGCGACGGCGTTCGCGGTCGCCCATGTCCTTGTAGCGCCAGATATGAACCACTTCGTTGACCGTACCGCAATCGGTCGTGAACCAGCCGACCAGATCGCCGAGGTGGCTCACCTGCAAGGCCATGCCCTCGGCGACATACGTGTCGAGATAGTCCTTCACGTGCTCGGGTTTGATCAGGTAGCTGCGCTCGTCGAGGATCATGTCGGGTCTTAACCTGCGGCTTCTTTGTTGGCGGAGAGATCGCGATCGAACAAGGTCGACCATGTGAAGTTCTTGGCGCGGGGAATCTCCCGGCTCACCGGCAGCTTTGGCAGAACCTGCTCGGCAAAACGATAGGCTTCTTCGAGCAGCGGCATACCGGACAGGATGAAGGTATCCACCCCAGCGGCCTGATAAGCTTCCAGCGTGCGCACGACCGTGTCGGGCGAGCCGACGATGGCTGTTCCGGGACCCGGCCGCACAAGGCCTATGCCGGCCCAGAGATTGGGGGCGACTTCGAGATCGCGCGGGTTGGCCGGCTTGATACCGCCGTGCATCTCGCTCATCCGCTTTTGACCGACGGAGTCGGTATTCGAGACGAAGCGTCGGTTGCCGGCGATGGACGCTTCGTCCATGCGGTCATAGAGCCAGTTGGCGTGATCCCAGGCTTCGGCATCGGTATCACGCACGATCACATAGAGGCGAATGCCGTAGCTCATCTCGCGGCCGTAACGCTTGGCGCGCTCCTTCACCTCGTCGATCTTCAGCTTGATCTGTTCCGGTGTCTCGCCCCACGAAAGATAAGTGTCAGTGTGTTTGGCGGCGACATCGATGGCTGGTGCGGATGAACCGCCGAACCAGAGCGGCGGCGGCTCGATCGCAACGCCGGCCGGCAGCGCGAGTTTGGCGCCTTCGACCGAGAAATAACGCCCTTCGTAAGTGACGCTCTCGCCCGCCATCAGGCGATGCCAGATCGACAGATATTCGTCTGCCATGGTGTAGCGCTCGTCATGCGGCAGTTTCATGCCATAGGCGCCGAGCATCTTGGCATCGCCCGACACGACATTGATGAGCAGGCGTCCCTTGGAGAATTCCTGAAACGTCGCTGCCATCTTGGCGAGCAGGGTGGGAGCGATCAGGCCGGGATGGATCGCAACGAGGAAGCGCATCCGCTCGGTTTCCGGCAGCAAAGCCGCCGCCAGCACCCAGACATCATGCGCGCCGGTGGCGAACAACGCGCCGGTGAAACCCAGGCGGTCATAGGCTTTCGCAAGCTGCTGGAAATAGCTGTAATCGAGTTCGCGCGATCCCTTCGGGCTCCAGGGATAGGCGCCATCAGGCGCGCACATATACCAAAGAACATTCATAATGGGCTCCCCGTGCGGTTTCGCTTACGCAGCCGCCGATGCGTGGGGCAGGGCTGCACGGACCTTGATGCTGCGGCTCAATTCGTTGTGTCGAAACAACGTGTCGGCTTCGTCCTGTTGTTCCGCAATCACATCGTCACTGGCTGGGACAACCGTCCAGTCGCGTGTCGACAGCACCTTGCGCCAGACGGCATAGTCGACATTGCCGATTTTCAGGTCGGCGAGGATGGCGGCAGCCTTGTCGATATTGGCGGAGATCTCGCGGCCGATGTCGGCGAGATAGGAAATGAAGAACTGTATCTGCTCCTGGCTCAGTCCACGTGAGCCGGTGGTCCAGAAGACGGAGCGGTTCGGAATATTTGCGCCGCATGGCACCAGTTGGCGGACGCGCTTTGTCGCGAGCGCTTGATCGAGTTGCGGTGCCATCGCAATCCAGGCCTCGACTGTTCCATCATCAAGCGCCTGCCATGAGGGCAGTGGTTGCAGCTCGATGCGCTTGACGTCCTTCAACGTCAGCCTTTCCTGTTCGAGCACGCGCGCGAGCAGGTAGGTGTGGAATGAGCCATCCAACAGCGCAATTTTCTTTTCCGTAAGATCGGACAGTTTTGTGATGGATGATGTCGCGTTGACAAGGATGGCGCCGTTGGCAGGCCGCGGTGCGGATGCGGCGACATAGAGAACATCGAGCCCTGCAACCTGAGACACAATTGGCGGCGTCGAACCGGTGCCGCCGACATCGATGCGTCCTTCGGATAGCCACTGTCCGGTATC
Source organism: Pseudomonadota bacterium (assembly GCA_023405565.1). Taxonomy (GTDB): domain Bacteria; phylum Pseudomonadota; class Alphaproteobacteria; order Rhizobiales; family Xanthobacteraceae; genus Pseudorhodoplanes. Next base: position 2,112 of record JAEXXW010000076.1, on the reverse strand, counting down.
GCGGCCTTCAGGATAAGGCACGAACGTGATTGCGTTGCCGGAAGAGGGTTTCTTCCAATGCTGCGCCAATGTCAGATGCAGATTATTCGGATGTACGCCAACGCGCAGGGCCATCGGGCGCCTTTCAAAAACTTGCGGACGTTGCATCCCTTGCAGCACCGATATCCGCGCTTTCAAAAACGCGTTTCAGCGCCTTTTTTATCATTGAAAACTCATTATATGTTTTTATAGAATGATGTTTGAAGTCAAGAGCAGAAAATTCCAAAGCCGCCTGTATTCATAGCATGTGCTGACTTCTTCATTGGCAGCGGAGAGCCGATCCTTTCTGCAGCTTGATGACTATGCGGCAGCGGATCGATGAGCAACATTATGGCAGCACGAAAATCATCTCGCTTGTGCCGAAGCATCGGCGAAGCCAGCGCCTTGCTGAAATCTATCTCCAACCCAAACCGGTTATCGATTGTTTGCATGTTGCTCGAAGGCGAGCGTTCTGTTGCCGAGCTGGAGCACGAACTCGGTATCCACCAACCGACATTGTCCCAGCAACTCGGTGCTCTGAAGGACGCGAAGATCGTTGCCACGCGTCGCGAGGCCAAGCACATCATCTATCGCGTGGCCGATCACCGGGCAGCACGCGTCATTACGACATTGCGGGATATCTTTGGCGATCTCGAAGAATGGTGCGCAAGATTCGAGAATAATGCCGATCAGGATCGCGGCGAGCAGCAATCTATCAACATGATGGCTTTCGACTAGAGCCTTTTATTTCGACGCGTTTTCTTCGCGTAAAGCGGTATCCACTTCGCTCGAAAGCGCTCTAGCGAAACAGCTGTCGGTCCATTCGAGCAGAAAATTATCTCTGCTCGGATTGGGAGGTTATCGCGGCTCTACATGAGGTGATCGCCGACCATCGGCAACAGCGGGCTTTCGAACCAGAGAATCGAGGCGGTCAGCATGGAGAGATGTCTCTTACACTAAGATGCTTTCTGGTGATTGTCGGCTGATGTTCACCATTGGAGGGAACCCGCGCAGCGTCAACAATGCAATCCTTCAACGGCAAGCTGCGTGACGAATGCCTCAATGGGGAAATCTTCTACAGCCTGAAGGAAGCCAATGTCGTCATCGAGCAATGGCGCAAGCACTACAACACCATCCGGCTGCACTCATACTGAGCTCATACTCGCTTTTCACGCTGCCGCCTACACTTTGGCCTTTTGGAAGGATATTCTCAGAGCGGCAGACTGCCCGGCTTCTATGTAGGATTCGAACTGCTCTCCTGACCACAATCGCGAAAATGACGGGAAAGGGATTTTCGGGGGTCAGAGAGTAACCGCGGAATAGCGCCAGCTTTGACCAGATTTTATCTGGTCGCCTTCGCGGGGCTCGGCCATGAAACAAGGAATCGTGTCTGCCGTCGTCACGCTCGCGACTGTGTTCGTGATCCAGGCTCCGGCATCAGCGCAAATACCGTTGCCCGACACAGTGCAATAGCTCGCGCGCGACATCTATCAATACGCCTTATCCTATTGTTCTTATGGACGTGGCAATGCGGCAGGTGACGGCCGTGCCGAATGCGAGGGGCGTCAGGGGCGCTCGTCATCAATTAGTTTGCCTAATTCAAGTCCTATCCTACCGCCGATGCCAGTATCTACGCGCCGCGCGCCGAAGTAATTGACGGTTCGTGGACGCCGCCGCCGTTCAGCGCGTGCCGTGAATTCCGGCTTGCGCATCTGACCTCGCCGACAACTACGCTGCAATCGATGAAGCGTTACACGGCAGGCGCATCAGCCTTTCTCGCTATCACCGCCAGAACGGAAATGGTTGCTGGTAGGGTTGCTGGTACGGACGGTTGTATTGGTACTGGTTCTGTTGATTGTATGGGCCGCCGCGCCAGCGCCGGTCGCGGAAATACGGATCGTAGCCATCGTCGCGCAAATCGTCGGCCGCCATCATGATATCGCTCGAGCGTTCGCGCGTGATGAAGCCGCCCTGCGGGTGGTTGCTCAGCACCGCGACGAACTCGGTGCGATAATTGGTTTCCGCACTGAGCGGTTCGTCCGAGATAATGATTGATGATCTCGGCAAGGCCGTCGGCGCCACGCGGTCCAGTAC
>JAEXXW010000004.1 GCA_023405565.1 Pseudomonadota bacterium | reverse complement strand
GGCTATGCCGATGGCTTCTTCCGCTCGGCGAGCGGTGACGACCAGAAGCCGGGTGGCACACTTTATCTGCATGGCCACCCCTGCCCGATCGCCGGCCGCATCTCGATGGATCTGACCGCGCTCGATGTCACCGACCTGCCGGAGCGCAGCGTGAAGCGCGGCGATTTTGCCACCGTGATCGGCCAAGAGCGCGACATCGATGCGATGGGCGATATGCTCGGCACCATCGGCTATGAGGTGCTCACCAGCCTGAGCCGCCGCTATGCGCGGGTTTACAGAAGCGACGACTAGGATTGTGCGTCCCTACTCGCTTGGCTTCAGACCGCCATGGTCATGAGGCCGGCGATCGGGAAAAGCCGTCAGCGCGATCACCGTCGCGACCAGACCACAAACAGCGATACAGGCAACCATTGGCAGCGCCGACGCGCTGGGAAAGGCTGCTGTCACGCCGCTCGCCAGCGCGCCCAAGCCAAACTGAAAAGCCCCCATCAGCGCGGCTGCCGTACCGGCAATCACGCCAAATCCTTCCATCGCCAGCAGGCTGCAAAGCGGCATGACGAAACCAAGCATCGTCACGGCAATGAACAAAAGACCGGCAAAATATGGCAGCGATGCAAAACCGGTTACGACGAAGATCAGCAATGCCACAGCCGCAATCAAATACACGATCAAAGCTGTCCGCACGATGCGATAGGCTCCGAATTTTGCAAGCAATGGCGGACTTGTCCGGGCGGCAACCATAAGCCCGATCGCGTTCGCGGCAAAGAGAATGCTGTAACCGAGTGGCGACATCCCGAATACCGAAATGAACACCGATGCGGATGCCGACAGATAGGCAAAGAAGCCGGCCTGCGCGATACTAAGCGCGAGGACGAATGGGATGAACCGCCGGTTCACCAGCAGATGCGCGTAGTGCCGCAAACTATCGGCCGGCCGGCTGACATTGCGCAATTCGGCCAGCCGGGTTTCCGGAAGAATCGCAACAACAAAACCAAGCAGGACGACCCCGAACAGGCCGAGCAGCACGAAAATAATACGCCACGAGGCGACAGAAATGATCGTACTGCCCAGTAACGGTGCGACAATCGGTGCAACCCCCAGCACCATGACGACAAGCGACAGCAAGCGACTGGCGGTCAACCCGGTATAGAGATCCCGCACCACAGCGATGGAAATAACCATTCCGATGGAACCGCCCAGCCCCTGTGCGAAACGCAAGAGATTCAATTCGACGGCACGGGTGGCGAATACGCAGCTGAAGGATGCGACCGCGAACACCACGAGACCAAAATAAATCAACGGTTTGCGACCGAACCTGTCCGACAGAGGTCCGTAGAATAGCTGCCCCAGCATCAAGCCAGCGAAAAACATCATCAGACTGAACTGGATGCTGCCCTCATCGGTCCCGATGTCGCTCGCAATCATCGGCAGCGCGGGGAGATACATATCGATCGCCATTGGTGGGATCGCGCTCAGGCTTCCGAGGATCAGCGGCAGATACAAAGGCGGTTTTTCGGGGAGAGTTGTCATCGGCCGACTATTCGATCAGACTAAAAAACTCAGTGGTTTCCTTATAAGAAACCCATTGGTTTCCAAATGTCAAGAAAACACTCCTCCCCTGTGAAGCCCGGACGTCCGTTCGTCATGAGTCAGGATGAACGACGTCACCGTATTATGCAGGCCGCAGAACAGCTGTTTGGCTCATCGGGCTATGCGGCCGTCAGCGTGGCCGACATCGCGCAACGCTGCGAAATGTCAAAAAAGACAATTTACGAGCAGTTTGCCAGCAAGGAGGAGCTGTTCAAGGCTCTGGTCGCCGACGCAGAGGCCTTCCCGCTGTCCACCGACCTGGACGATCCCAACGACCCGGCCAAAACGCTGATATCCACGCTCGTGGCGCTCGCCAGGTTCGTTCTTTCGGAACGCCATATCACCGTAAGTCGCCTGGTCATTGCCGAATCCGGTCAGATTCCGGAAATGGCGCAGCACTATTACGATCAGGGAATGCTGCGCGGAAAGAAAATGGTCGTCACCCAGCTGAAGCGACTGACAAAGCAAGGCCTGCTGAGAGTGGACGATATTGATGCGACGGCAGACATGTTGTTCGGTGCTTCAATCGGGTTTTTCCTTCTTATATCCGTCAGTCTGCGAACCAAACCGAATATGAAGGAGGTCGAGACCCGTATCAGGATGGCAGTGGAGCGCTTTCTCTAGCCGGATTTGCGAATCCAGCCCGATACCGTCACCGATAAACGGGGCTCCGGAGAAACAGATGAATCGCGCCCGCATCGCAAGAGAATTGCGAGAGACCAATTGACATTACTCTCGCCGCACCGCCGGATAGTTCCATGAGTCGCAAAGGCCCCTCCTTCATCTGTCAGAATTGCGGCGCGGTCTATAACCGCTGGCAGGGCAAGTGCGAGTCCTGCGGCGAGTGGAATACGCTGGCCGAAGAAGCCGTGGCGCCGCCGCTCGGCAAGGCCGGTCCCGGCAAGTCGTCGGGACGCGGCCGCGCGTTCGCGCTGCAATCGCTGTCCGGCGGCGAGATCAAGGACGCGCCGCGCATCCCGACCGGCATCGGCGAGTTCGACCGCGTCACCGGCGGCGGCCTCGTCCCCGGATCGGTGCTGCTGCTCGGCGGCGATCCCGGCATCGGCAAATCGACGCTGCTGGTTCAGGTCGCGGCGGCGCTGGCCAACCGGAAACAGCGCTCAGTCTATATCTCCGGCGAAGAAGCAGTGGCGCAGGTGCGCCTGCGCGCCGAGCGTCTGGCGCTTGCCAATGCCAAGGTCGAACTCGCGTCGGAGACATCGGTCGAGGACATTATCGCCACGCTCTCGACCGGCGAATTGCCGCGCCTTGTCGTGATCGACTCGATCCAGACCATGTGGACCGACACGGTCGAGTCCTCGCCCGGTACGGTGACGCAGGTGCGCACCTCGGCGCAGGCTCTCATCCGTTTCGCCAAGCGCAGCGGCGCCTGCGTGATCCTCGTCGGCCATGTCACCAAGGACGGACAGATCGCGGGTCCCCGCGTGGTCGAACACATGGTCGATGCGGTGATGTCGTTCGAGGGCGAAGGTTCGCATCAATTCCGGATCCTGCGTGCGGTGAAGAACCGCTTCGGCCCGACCGATGAAATAGGCGTGTTCGAGATGACCGGGCTTGGTCTGCGCGAAGTGCAGAATCCGTCAGAGTTGTTTCTGTCGGAGCGCGATCTGGGCTCGCCGGGCACCGCGGTGTTTGCCGGCATTGAAGGCACGCGGCCTGTGCTGGTCGAGATCCAGGCGCTGGTGGCGCCGAGCGCGCTCGGCACGCCGCGCCGCGCCGTCGTCGGCTGGGACCCGAGCCGCCTGTCGATGGTGATCGCCGTTCTTGAAGCGCATTGCGGCGTGCGGCTCGCATCGCACGATGTCTATCTCAATGTCGCCGGCGGTCTGCGCATCAACGAACCGGCTGCCGATCTCGCGGCTGCCGCCGCGCTTGTCTCATCGCTGGCCGGCGCGCCGCTTCCGGCTGATGCGGTGTATTTCGGGGAAGTGTCGTTGTCAGGCGCGATCCGCCCCGTGGCGCAAAGCCCGGCGCGGTTGAAGGAAGCGGCCAAGCTCGGCTTCCAGCGCGCCTGCCTGCCCGATCCTGGCCGTTCGGACGCGCCGTCCGATGCCGGCTTGTCGCTGTCGACGCATGGCAACCTCGCCTCGCTCGTTGCCGACATCGCCGCCCGCGGCGACAAGGGCCGCATGCGGAAAGAGGCTTGAGTTCGCCACATCCGTACTCGTAACCCCCGGCCTTGAGCCGGGGGCCATCATTTCGCAAAACGATGAATTGCCGGGTCAAGCCCGGCAATGACCACGAAGAGTTTCTCTTTTTAACTGCGCGGATCGCTCACGCGGCCTTCGAACAGGATCGCACCGGTCTTGTCATCGGTGATGAAGAACAGGAACGGCCGGTCGATCGTAAAACGCTCGACATCGTCCTGGCGCATCGCCCGCGTCGTGACGACAACCGCCGTTGCAGCAGCCGCTTCAGTGCCCTCCTCGGCCACCTCGATCACCGCCCGATGCACGATCTGGTCGATTGTCGATTGCGCCTCACTGCGCGGCTTGCCGGTGAGACCGGAAAGATCGGACTGCGCGGGATTGAACACCTTGCTCATGCCGAAGCTCTTGAAGGGTGCGATCAAATCCGCTTTGAACTCGAATTTGAAGCGCGGCATCGACAGCGCGACATTGAGCTTCTGCGCATTACGCACCGATTGCAGGATCGCGTCCGTCTTCGCGCCGTCCAGT
>JAEXXW010000540.1 GCA_023405565.1 Pseudomonadota bacterium | reverse complement strand
CGTTCAAGCATTTCTGGTCAAAGCCACCACGCGAAAACATCATGCTCACGACGCTGACCGACACCTATCGCGACCATTGGGGCAACATGGGTGGACGGTGTTCCAAGCGGATTTACGAAATCAGGTCCGGCATTCACCACCATCGTTCGTGTCAGGACAATCTGGCCGAAGCGCTTGCCCCATTCGGCTTGTCGGGTGACGACGTGATCGACGTCTTCAACGTCTTCATGTCGGCCCGCCTTGATGCGGGGGGGAATTTCGAGATCCAGCCGAGTCGCGTGACGATCGACGATTACATCGACCTGCGTGCGGACATGGACGTTCTGGCTGCAATTTCGGCCTGCCCGGCGGACGACAGTCCGACCAACAATCATCGGTCGGCGCCCCTGGGCATCAAGATATTCGACCCGCGATAGACTATTGTCGAGCGAGGCGGGGACCAACCCCTGACGCAGAAACACCCTCTGCGTCATCGCGCTGAATGCCGACGATACAATCGTTGGGGCGGATCGTTATGCCTTCTCGGTCAGCAAGGCCATCCGGACAAGTTCGGACAGACTGCCCGCCTGCATCTTGTCCATCACATTGGCCCGGTAGATTTCCACTGTCCGCGGGCTGATCCCAAGATCGTGGGCAATTGTCTTGTTCGGCAGCCCCGCGACAAGTCCGTCCAGAACCTGCAATTCACGTGGCGACAAACTCGCGCGGCGTTCGACAACCGCAGCGCGCTCGCTCGCACGACCGTCTTCGATATGCCAATTCTTCAATGCGGCCCGGATCGCCTCAAGGATGCGCTCCTCATCGAACGGCTTTTCGAGAAAATCGACGGCCCCCGCCTTCATCGCCTCCACGGCCAGCCGGATATCACCATGACCCGTTATGACAATGACCGGGAGAGTGATCGATCTGCTGTGCATGTGCTTCAGCAAATCAAGCCCGGTCATTTCCGGCATCCGCACATCGGTGACGACGCAGCCCTCCATGTCCTCGGCCGCATTGTCGAGAAAGACCACCGCCGACTCGTAGGTTCTCACCTCAAAGTCAGAGGTCCGGAGCAGGAAGGCCAGCGACTCCCGCACAGCCTCGTCATCATCGACGATGTGCACAATGTCAGGCAATGAGCGCTCCATCCTCAGCGGGCTTTTTCAAGGTCAGATGAAACGCCGCCCCGCCTTCACTCCCCGGCTCCGCCCACATGCGTCCCCCATGCGATTCGACGATCCGTCTCGAGATCGAGAGCCCGACGCCCATGCCATGCCGCTTCGTGGTCATGAAAGGCTGGAAAAGCTGCGCCATGATCGCGGGTGACAGACCGGCACCAGTATCGGTCACGCTGATTTTCACCATGCCGTCCGGCGTGTCCGTTGATGAAATGACCAGCCTTCTCTCTTTCGCTTCAGCCATCGCCTCGATGGCATTGCGGATCAGGTTCACAATGACTTGCTGAATCTGGATCTTGTCGGCCACGACCGCATCGCATGAGGGATCAAGAATAAAACGCACATTCACGCCATGCTCCTTGGCGCCCACCAGGGCCAGTGCACTCGCCTCTTCGAGCAGTTTGGACAGGCTTTCGACTTTGCGCTCCGCCTCCCCTCGCGCAACAAAATTACGCAGTCTCTGAATAATTTGTCCGGCCCGCAGGGACTGTTCCGATGCCTTGGCAAGAGCCTCACGCGCCTGCGGCGACACGTGTCCCTCCGATTGATCCAGAAGTCGGCTCGCGCCCTTCAGGTAATTGGAGATGGCAGACAGCGGCTGGTTCAATTCATGTGCCAACGTCGATGCCATTTCACCCATCGCCGTCAGGCGCGAGATATGGACCAACTCGGCCTGTAATTCCTGCAAACGCCCCTCGGTTTTTTGCCGCTCGGTCAAATCACGGACAAATCCTGTGAAAAATAGCTTGTTGCTGGAGCGCATCTCGCCGATCGCCAGCTCCATCGGGAATGTCGAACCATCCTTGCGTTCGCCGACGACGACCCGGCCAATGCCGATGATCTTGCGCTCGCCGGTCTTCAAGTATCGATCGATATAGCCGTCATGCCCCTCCCGATAGGGAGAGGGCATCAGGATTTTCACATTCTGCCCGATCACGTCCTCCGCTTTCCGCAGGAACAATCGCTCCGCGGCAGAGCTGAAAGACTGGATCAATCCATGGGCGTCGATCACGATCATGGCGTCCGGAATCGTATCCAGAATGGACTTGAGATGGGCCTCGCGCGCCAGCAAATCCTGATGGGATTCGTCCGCCAATTGCCTGGCCTGCTGCACCCGCCCGCCAAGCCAGGCCAGACCGATCCCGATCATCATGAATGTGCCGGTATCGAGCAGGGTGCTGCGCGAAAAGTCAGCGCCCGACACCCAGAGCTCGACTGCGGTCCCAAGGCAGGTCGCGAATACGCCCGGCCCTGCCCCTCCCAGGGCGCAGATGACAAGGATGACAGGGACCAGGAACAGATAAATGGAGGCGCCCCCGACCGTTGGCGCAAAAGCGAAACGCACCGCAAGAGCGGCGCCGATCAGACCGACCGCGAGCCCATAGCCGAGCCATCCACGGGCATTCACAAATGACGAAGCGGCGGGGGTCATTCTGCCCAGTCTCGAAACCATCCCAGTGTACCCGGCCCCACGGATGCAACCGCCCCTCCGTAGAATCCCTTAAGGGCTATATCCGAATTTTCGCAAGGCGGCGCGTCTCCTAACAAGCAAGGGAACAATATTTCCCAGGAGCAAGCCATGCAGGTTCAAGCCGCCGATCCGGTCTCCGCAAATTTCCGCCCTGCCCATTACGCGCCGAGCCGGTTTGTCCCGAACAGCCAGCCTGGCCATGCCATTTTCGGCTCGACCGAGCTGATCGGCGCTTCGATGTCCTTCGCACGCGACGCGGAAATCTACGGCGAAAACGAACCTGCGGATTACGTCTATAAGGTCGTCAGCGGCACGGTCCGCCTCTGCAAAATTCTGCAGGATGGGCGGCGTCAGATTGAAGCCTTCTACTATCCCGGCGATATCTTCGGCATTGAGTTCGGCACCGATCACGCCTCATCCGCCGAAGCCGTTACCGACGTGAAGCTGATCGTTGTCCGCCGCTCCACCCTGTCGGCGGTTTGCGCGAAGGACAGGGACATCGCCAGCCAGCTCTGGTCGCATACCGGCGCCGAACTGGAACATGCACGGCGGCATGCCATGTTGCTGATCAAGACCGCCGAGGAGCGGGTGGCATCATTCCTGATCGACCTGTCGAAGCGGCTCGGCAGCGACGCGGTCGAACTGGCCATGTCACGGCGCGATATGGCGGATTATCTCGGTCTCACGATCGAAACCGTCTCGCGGACACTCACACATTTCCAGCATAATTCCGCGATCGAACTGCCGACGTCCCGCCGCATGATCGTCCGCAATCGCAAGATTCTGGCCCGGCTCGATTCTTGAGCCCGGCCAGATAATTATCGAATGTCACTTACTTCTGAAGGGTCTTCAGAAAGGCAATGAAGTCCCGGACCTGACCAACATCGAAGCGGAATTCCGGCATGGTCGGGTGGCCCGTCACGAGGCCCTCGGCCATTGCTTCTTCCAGACTCTCGACCGGATAGCGTTGCTCAAGCTCGCGGAAGGGTGGCGCGATGGCGAGCGGGCTCGGGCTGACCTTGTCGATGGAATGACAGCGGACGCAATGGGTCCGGGCAATCACGGCGCCGCGTTGCGCACTCTGCGCACCAGCATCCTGCACCAAACCGATCCAGATCAGACAAGAGGCCGCGATGGCATGGACAACACGGCCTCCCGATCTGTGGTCATCACTTGCTTTCAATGACATCGCGCCGTCGCCAATGCTTCGATAGTCTGGCGGTTCGGGCAATAATCAGGCCAACTTGCGGCCTTTGGCGCATCTTCCAGCTCATGGGCGCATTGCACCTTCGCAGTACACATGGAGCAGGACCGTTCCATGTCGCGCATCACCAGCGGCTCGATGGTCTTGAAGTCGATGCCGGCCTCCTTCAAGCGCCCATATAGCAGCGATGCGGAATCGTCACCCTGTTTGATGAGCGCGAGAAGATCGCCGACGGTCAGTCCAGCATCATGAACAACACGCTCAAGCTCCGCGTCACCCAGCGCCCCAAGTTCGGCAATCGCCGCAGACCGCCGACGATAGCGGGTCCACGCATCGACGATGGGATTCAACATCTTCAACAGGCCCGAAGGCTTCTCAACAGATGGTTTCGTCATGGACTTTCTCCTTGCTGCTTTTGTTGCAGCCATCGCGCCATTCCATCTTGAGCTACATCAAGCGCCTTCGATTTTTTGTTATTCTAAGTTGACCTGAATCAACCAGATTGCGACCACTCACATTCATACCGACACAGATCACACCGATCGGTAACGGGCCGATCCAGCAGCGCGAGTTGTCATGTCGAATCAAGCCACGCTGACACCAAAAACGATGACCGTCGGCGAAGGGGGCGCAGCCATCTTCCTCGCTGCGTTGGGCTTCGTCTCATTGCTTGTCGCCGCAATGGCGCACACACCTGAATACGCCTTTCATGCGTACCTGTTTTCAGCAGGCTCCGTTGCGGCCGCTTTCGCCATTGTCGAGCGTTATTTCCGGCGGCCTGCCGAACTGCCTCCGCTGACGATTGCCGGCAAACCCAACTACAATATGGGCCCCGTCAAATTCGCGACGGTCGCGGCCATGGTATGGGGCATTGCCGGCTTCGCAGTCGGCCTGTGGGCCGCGCTGGAACTGGCCTTTCCGGTGCTCAATTTCGATCTGCCCTGGCTCTCGTTCGGCCGCATCCGGCCGCTGCACACATCGGCGGTGATTTTCGCCTTCGGCGGCAACGTGCTGATCGGAACGTCCTTCTATGTCGTGCAGCGAACATGCCGCGCGCGCCTCGCCGGCGACCTGTCGCCGTGGTTCGTCGTGCTCGGCTACAACTTCTTTATCCTCATCGCCGGCACCGGTTATCTGCTCGGCATCACGCAATCGAAAGAATATGCCGAGCCCGAATGGTATGCCGACCTCTGGCTGACCATCGTGTGGGTTACATATCTTCTGGTCTTTCTCGGCACCGTGATGCGGCGGTCCGAGCCGCATATCTATGTGGCGAACTGGTTCTATCTCGCCTTCATTCTGACGATCGCCGTTCTGCATCTCGGCAACAACGCCGCGATACCGGTGTCGGTGTTCTCGCCCAAATCCTATATCGTCTGGGCGGGCGTTCAGGACGCCATGGTGCAATGGTGGTACGGCCACAACGCGGTGGGCTTCTTCCTCACCGCCGGCTTCCTCGCGATCATGTATTACTTCATTCCCAAGCGAGCGGACCGTCCCGTTTATTCCTACCGCCTGTCGATCATCCATTTCTGGTCGCTGATCTTCATCTATATCTGGGCCGGCCCGCATCACCTTCACTACACGGCGCTGCCCGACTGGGCGCAGACACTCGGC
>JAEXXW010000644.1 GCA_023405565.1 Pseudomonadota bacterium | reverse complement strand
AACCAGACCGTTATGAGCGGTCGGCTCTAACCATTGAGCTACAGGCCCGGCCGGTGGCGTGCCCGGGCCTGCTCTCATAGCAATGCCGGGCGGCCACGCAAATGGCGCCCGGCAAAAAATCCATGGACAGGTGCCCTCCTCCCGTCCCTGCAGTCCCGAAAACGGGCGCTACCAGATCACCTCCTGGTCGCGGGAGGTGGTCACCATCATCGCCGACCGGTTCGCCCGCGCTGGACGGCTCACGCTCCGGGGACCGACGTCATAGGCGGCGTTGTAAGCCTGCCGCACCTGCGGCTGCATGATCGGTGCGACCGGCGCAACCACCGGCACCATCGCCGGCGCAGAACCGCCACCCGCCAGCGCAACCGCCGACGTGCCCTGACGCTTGGCCACATCATGATAACCCCGCGCATAAAGCGCGACCGCACGATCGTGATTGCCGCCCGCCGCGCGATAGGCGCCCGCGAGATACTTCACCGCATAAGTCATGTTCACATTGGGGTCGAGCAGCCCGGCCGCGTCGCCGCGATAGCCCATCGCGCGTGCGGTGCCGAGGCGGATCTGCATCATGCCGTAATTTCCCTTCGATACAGCCCGGGGATTGTATCGGCTCTCGCGCATGATGACGCGATGAACGAGCGACGGCGGCAGACCATGGCTCGCCGCATGGCTGGCAACGAGCCCCGAATAAGCGCCACCCTCCTGCGCCTGCGCGGCGCCGGACAACAGGGCTGCTGCGACGAAGCCTGCGGATAATGCGGAAAAGCCTGCGGTGCTGAAACGAGCCATCGGAACTCCATTGATGGTTGTGGATATCCGCCTGCTCGCGGCCGAATGGGGCGATGGCGCGGCACGTTCCGACGCGTTCGGTCACAGTTTGTGACAATTCGTGGAACATTCGACGCAAGTCGTGTGAAGCCATTCACGCGCCTGTGACTGCGCGGAGGTAATGTGGGATACGGCGAGAATGTGTCCGCCCGCCCGCAGATCGACACAGGCCTTAACCAGTGCCCCTTCGCGCAACATCGCCGCTAAGAGTCCGGCCCCGCAGCCTTAACGCGGCTGGATTGACGCGGCTTGCGAGACGCGGCCCGCGGCCGCGTGACAGCGGGAGACGCCGGTTCGGCTTCGACATTCAGCGCCATGCGCTCGCTCAGGACGCGCCGAAAGATCGCCATCGCTCTCGCCTTGTCGCGCTTGTCTTTCTCGGGATTGACCGACGGCGTGCTTGGCGGGCGCTCGTCGGCGCATTGCACATGTCTGCCACGGCAGGCCCGACCACGCTTGCAGGCGGGGCGATGACAATTGCGCCAGATGTTCATGACATCCATCGCCGTGCGCACAATCCCCAACGGCAATGTATCGAGATCACCGTCATCATCATCGTCGCCCGGCATCGGTTTCGCCTGTTTGCTGCGCCGATGTCCTTGGTTCTTCTTACCCGCTTTCATCTGCAATTCTCCGCGCATGCACCTTCGTTTCCGCAAAGCCTGCCGCTTTGCAGATCGAACGTGACCAATGTCCCCCGCTTGAAAATCCGCCCGTTCGAGGGCGTGGAGCGCCGCGAGGCGCATTCCTTGATGTGACGCCCGCGCCTCATGCGCTCTCTTCGAGACCGCATGCTGCGCTGAGGCGCGCGGTCCATGACGCGGACCGCCCGCCTCGCGACGCTCCACCGCGACGACTTTTCACTCCGGAGCCGTTCTTCCGGGCCTGGCCGGATGAGCCGCGCCCACCCTTATCCGGCAGACTTTCGCCCGCCTTCGACCAGACCGCGTCCAGCAGGACTACCTGCAGACCCTCTTAGTGGGGTCGGACGGCCGGCCCGAAGCGTCCCGAGCGCGAGGTTACGAGCCCCGCCCGCAGGCGCCGCCCCGATCCTGCGTCTCACGGCGTCCCAGGAAACGCCCCTCGACAGGATCAGGTTTTAGGAATTTATTCCGAAACATCCAGAATGTCAAGAGTCGGGCAACGACTGCCAAGGCTGTCGCCATGTGCCATGACGCAATGCGCCATACCGTATTTACACTGATGAAAAGACCTGGGCCGCACTAGATAAGAAGGCAGTCTTCCCGCCGCTGAGCCGGATCAGCCGCCTCAATCAAAGGTGCCTTATGGCCCAAGATGTCATTTCATCCCAAACGACGCCCGCCCCGAAAGAACGCCGCCAGCCCTGGTACACTATCCTCTATGTGCAGGTTCTGATCGCCATCGCGGCAGGCATCCTGATCGGCCATTTCTATCCCGATCTGGGCAAGGCCCTGAAGCCACTGGGCGATGGCTTCATCTCCCTGATCAAGATGATGATTGCGCCGGTAATCTTCTGCACGGTCGTCCACGGCATCTCGTCGATGGGCGATCTCAAGCGCGTCGGCCGTGTCGGCATCAAGGCGCTGGTCTATTTCGAGGTCATCTCCACGCTGGCGCTGGCCATCGGCTTGCTTGTCGGCCGCACGCTGCAACCGGGCGCCGGCTTCGATATCGACCCCGCATCGATCGATCCGAAATCGGTGGCGACCTATGTCACCCAGGCCAAGGAGCAAGGCATCGTCGCGCATTTGCTGGCGATCATTCCCGACAGCTATTTCGGGGCCCTGGCACGCGGCGATCTCCTCCAGGTACTGCTG
>JAEXXW010000482.1 GCA_023405565.1 Pseudomonadota bacterium | reverse complement strand
CATGACATGCCGCACGAATGAAATCCTCGACGCCCGGCTGTGCAAAGGCATTCTCGATCCCGAGCGCATGCAGTTTAGCTTCTTTCTGCCGGAAGAAGACGTCGAGCTGCCGATCCACATCCTCGGGGGTCGCCGCGCGCAGATAGCGGTAGCCTTTCAACTTGGCGAGTTTGCGTTCCTTGTTGCGCAGGCGGCTGCGCAACGTGCCGGAAATCTGTTGTTCGATGACAGCCGGTCCATGAGCGCTGATGTTCAGAACGAAATTGTCTTCGTTGGAGCGCTGATGCGCGAGCTCCATGAATGGGTTGCGCGCGCCACTCCAGAAGGCGGGCTGGCTGTGCAGCAAGAGCAGATCGATATCCGGCCGCTGCCGTGCCATGTCCGACAGGACTTGCCGCATGTCGTCTGCGGTGAAGGTATCGGCGATATCACGGCGCCACAGGGCCATATTGAGTGTGGCATGCTTGCCGCCGAAAAAGCAGGCGAGGCGAAGCGGTCCGATGTGCTGCATCAGCAGCGGCCACAGGAAGAGCGGTGCGCCGGCGCGATCGTGACCGACGATAATGACCGGCTCTTCGCCGAGCGGCGCGCTGACATGCTCGTGCCAGAGCCTGATCCAGTCGAAACCCTGATAGGGCGAGGCCACGGAATCCTGTTCGGCTAATGCGCGCCAAAGCGGTTCCACGACGCCGAGATCGCGATACACCGTCACCGCAATTGCAGTGCGTGTTGACGAAGACTGTCGGGCGGAGAGCTGTGCGCTACCCGCTTCGCGATAGGCAATGGTCATGGCCCGTTTCCGTTAGCGGGCGCAAGCTGTCAGGGATTTGTCAATAAACCGTTGGCAGAATTGCTGCGTCTGTCAGGAATCGGTCGGAATCCGGCCGCAGTCACAGGATGTGATCCCCGCCGTGAGTGGCCTCAAGAAAACCATTATCCGGGCGGGTCTGGAAACGCTTTATTTCAGCGGCGCTCACGTCGCATTGCGCCCGCTGTTCCAAGGCGTTGGCGTGATCCTGACGCTGCACCACGTCAAACCGTCTCGTCCTGGGACATTCCAGCCCAACCGGCTGCTGGAGGTCTCGCCAGGTTTTTTTTCCGCGGTCGTGCGGCGCCTGCGCCGATCCGGCCTCGATATCGTCTCGCTCGACGAGATGCATCGCCGCCTGGTTGAACGCGATTTCAAGAAGCGTTTCGTCTGCCTGACATTTGATGACGGTTATCGCGATCTGCTGCAATTCGCCTATCCAGTCCTGAAAAAGAACGAAGTTCCGTTCGCGCTCTATGTACCGACCGGATTTGCCGACCGCATCGGGGAGATCTGGTGGGTGGCGCTGGAACGGATCATCGCCAAGAACGATCGCATTGGCCTCTATATCGACGGCGACGAGCGCCGCTTCGATTGCGCGACCGATTCAGACAAGAAGCATATCTACGAACAGCTTTACTGGTGGCTGCGCAGCTTGAAGACCGAGGACGAGCTGCGCGGCGTCATCCGTGATCTGTGTCTCCGCTATGGCGTCGATATGAAGGCCATGTGCGATGAACTGTGCATGAGTTGGGAAGACATCACGGACTTGTCGCGCGATCCGCTGGTGACGATTGGAGCCCATACTGTCAATCATCCGATCCTGAAAAAAACCAGCGATCGCGTCGCGCGCGCGGAGATGGAAATGAGCCGCGCGGTGATCGAGACCGCGATCGGTATTCGACCCGAACATTTTGCCTATCCGGTCGGTGATCCGACAGCCGCCGGCTCACGTGAGTTTGCGATTGCTGGCGAACTGGGCTTCAAGACGGCCGTGACAACCCAACCGGGTGTGCTGTTTCCGGAACATCGCGATCATCTGATGTCACTGCCGCGCATTTCGCTGAACGGTGAATTTCAGCAATTGCGCTATCTCGGCGTGCTGATGTCCGGCACGGCGACCGCGATGTGGAACGGCTTCCGTCGTCCGAAAGCGGCCGCCTAGACCCGCTTTCCGCCTTCCATCCATTTGATCAGCGGCATGGCCGGAAAGATCCAGCCCATGCCGGCGACCACATAGAAAATCCACGCCATATAGGCGTTTGGATTGGAAAAGGCGAATTGCGCAAAGGCCATCGCCAAAAGGGCCCAGACGGCCACAAGGACCAAAAGTCCTATGGCGCCGATCAGCTTTCGGGTGCGAATAGACATGCGGGTCTAACGGTTGTGGCGATAGGGCTGCTGCCTATATGGTCCCCGCGAAATCGGCAAGATCTAGAGACAAGATCTCAGAGAATTGGGACGCATCGGAACATCCGGTGCAGAGTAAAAAACGATGTCGCAAAGACCGGAAAATTTGCGCCTTTCCATCATCAGGATTTGGCTTCTGATTGTCGCAGCCCTGGTGGTGGGAACCTTGATTGTCGGCGGTGCGACGCGGCTGACGGAATCGGGCCTGTCGATCGTTGAATGGAAGCCGGTCACCGGCGTCTTGCCGCCGCTGACAGACGCGCAATGGGCGGCCGAATTCAATAAGTACAAGCAGATCCCGCAATATCAGCAAGTCAATCGTGGAATGTCCCTGTCCGAGTTCAAGACCATCTTCTGGTGGGAATGGGCGCATAGGCTCTTAGGACGGGCGATCGGCGCGGTCTTTCTGCTGCCATTCCTGTTTTTCCTGTGGCGCGGCTGGGTCGGCCCCGGATTGCGGGGGCGATTGTGGCTGTTATTCATCCTGGGCGGGGCGCAGGGTGCTGTCGGATGGTGGATGGTGTCATCGGGGCTCGCCGAGCGAGTCAGTGTCTCGCAATATCGGCTTGCCTTTCACATGACGCTGGCTTGCGTCATCTATGCGGCCATCATCTGGACGGTGACGCGGTTAAAGCCGGTTCAGCCAATCGCAGCCTCACCGCGTTTGCGAACAAGTGCAGGCCTTCTTGTCGTCCTGACGCTGTTCCAGATCTATCTCGGCGCGCTTGTCGCAGGTCTGGACGCAGGCATGATCTACAACAC
>JAEXXW010000368.1 GCA_023405565.1 Pseudomonadota bacterium | reverse complement strand
TCCGTGCTCTGCGGGCTTGCGACCAGCGACACTTACCTGATCGCGTCGCGCTTTCTGCAGGGCGTCGGCGGCGCGCTGATGGCTCCGGTCGGACGCCTGATCGTCATGCGGACAGCCAGCCGCTCGGAGTTCGTGGATGCCATGGCTCTCGTCCTGATCCCGGCCATGGTGGCGCCAATGATCGGACCGGCTGTGGGGGGCGTCATCGTTACGTGGTTTTCGTGGCGATGGATATTCTTCGTGAATGTTCCAATCGGGCTTATCGCCATGGTGCTTATTCTCAAGCTCATTCCGCAAGAGCGGGCCGCGATAGGTCAGAAGTTCGATCTTACGGGTTCAATACTGATCGCCGCCTGCTTTGTATGCGCGGCCTTGGCTTGCGAAGGTCTGGGCGGTGGTAGTGTGGGGCTGACCGCCTCGGCAGGGTTGTGGGTCGCGAGCGCAGTTTTTCTTGTGCTGTATATCCGACACGCGCGTCGGCATCCTGCGCCGCTCATCGACCTTGGCCTGCTGGAGCTGGCGAACTACCGGCGAGCGATGCTCGGGGGATCGGTTTACCGAATTGCCGTCGGCGGAGTTCCGTTCCTGCTGCCGCTCGCTTTGCAATTGGCCCATGGTGTATCGGCGTTGACCAGCGGCTTCGTCCTGCTCTTGCCTGCTTTCGGCGGGCTTGCAATGAAGTTCTTCAGCACGACTCTGTTGCGGTTACATGGCTATCGATGGAGCTTTCTCCTTCACGGCACGCTCTCGGCGCTCTTCCTCGCGATTTTGGCGATTTGTGGAGCGGACCTGATCTGGTGGGTGCTTGCGCTTGTGCTGGTGGCTTTCGGCTTCTCTCGTTCGCTGCTGATGAATGCATATGGAACGGTCGCGTATGCCGAAGTGACGCGCGAACAGATGGCCGCAGCCACCAGCTTCTTTCTCGCGATCCAGAACCTGACAAATGGACTAGGCGTCGTGTTTGCCGCGCTGTCGGCGCGTTTTGCGCAACTGCTTCTGCCGGCGTCGAGCCCCGAAACTCACTTCTCACTCGCCTTCGCCGCTCTCGCGATGTGTGCGGCGGCGAGCGTGGGCCTTTCGCTCTTCTTTGATCGAAATGCAGGTGCCGACCTTGTCCGGCACGCGTCAGCTTCTTCCAACAAGAAGGAGATATCTTGATGAGTTCCTCAAGCGCTTCGTCGTCGCCGTTCGTCGATGTCGAGACGGTACAGTCCTGGCAAACAGATGGACGTCCGCTCGTGCTGCTGGATGCCCGGTTTGACACGAGTGCTGGCGATCCGGCGGTGCTCCTGTCGGCCGACCGGCTGCCCGGTGCAGTGCACGTGGACATCAATATCGAGGCGGCAGGAGAGGCTGGGGCGCAGACCGGGCGACTTCCTTTGCCTGACATTGCGACGCTTCAACGCGATGCGCGCCGTTGGGGTATCAACGCGGATAGCACGGTGGTGGTCTATGACGAGAGCAAAGGCACCTCCGCTGCTCGTTTGTGGTGGGTGTTGCGATGGGCCGGGATCGAGACGGTCTATATTCTTGACGGAGGCTATGCGGCCTGGAAGGCAACGGGACAAGCGATCACCCGTGACGCGGGCGTGAGGCGCCGCGGTCATATTGTGTTGAAAGCAGGCCATCTGCCGGACATCAATGCGGACAAGGCGCTCGATATTGCTGCCTCAGGCGCGTTGTTCGATGCGCGCGGCCGCGATGCATATGAAGGTCAGGCCGGTCAAGCTGGCACTGGTCACATTCCGGGCGCCTACAGCCTGCCGGCGGCTCAGCTTCAGAACGCGGATGGCCGTATCAAAGCCGAGAGCGCGCTGCGCGATCTGCTTGGCAATCTCGGTGTTGATCTCAACACGACATCGCCCATCGCTATCTATTGCGGCTCGGGCGTCGCAGCGGCTTACGGCGTTGCCGCCTTGCAGACACTCGGTGTCTCGGCATCGCTCTATCCTGGCTCGTGGACGGAATGGGTGAAGGATCCGAGCCGGCCAGTGGCCGTAGGGTCAGTGCCGAGTTGATGAAGCGCGCAGATCATATGTCAAATGGCGAAGATCGAAATCCGGAGAGCATGGTTCGTATCATCACGTGGAGTGATGTCACTCGTTTTGCGTGAAGTATCACCCGCGATGATGGAGCAGGTGGATGTTTCTCCACACGCTGCAGACAAGAGATGAAAATGAACCAGATCGCACGATGAAAGAAACATCATCGTATTGCTTCGTCGACGAGCGAGCCATACTGTTCAACGTCGAGATCGCCAAGCTTGGTACTGCCAACGAAATGCTTGGCATGCTGCGCGACATAATGCCGTCCTGCAAAAAGGCACCTACACCAGAAGGCTATTATACACAATGGCTCTGAAACGTCTTTTCATCGTTGCCAGCGCGCTTGTACTAACGTTCATCAATGGCGCCGGAGATGCGTTGGCCCAGGAACTGCCAGTTCTTAAGGTGTCGGTCTTCGCTTCGCCATCGCAGGTCGTCTGGTTTCCGGTTCTGATCCAGAAGACAGGGCTCGATCGCAAGCACGGCTTCAAACTTGAAGTGCAGCAGAAGCCTTCGCAAGTTGCCTATGCCGACTTTGCCTCCGGCGCCGATCCTTTCTGCTATTGCATTTCGACGGCGGCTGGCGGCCGGTTCGTTCAGCAGGGTTCGAACACGGCGCTGCTCTGGAACATCTTCAATTACGATTACTATCTGATCACCGCCAATCCGGCCGTGCAGAATCTCAAGGATATCGAAGGCCGCACCCTGATTGCCGATACTGTCACCGGTTCGTGGGCGCTGGCATCGTGGTTTCTGCAACAGCAGGGGGTCGATTTCTCGAAAGTTAATCTGCGCTCGTCCAATGTTCGCGGCGCGGGCAGCTTCGCTGAGCTCCAGGCTGGCCGGGCTGATGGTGTCGTTGTGACTCCGATCGATGCCTCGGTGGTGCTTGCAAGCACGGATGGCAGCCTGCGCGCCATTCCGATTTACGAATCCGCTATCTGGGAAAAATACGCACGCAGCAAAACGCTGCCGAGCATTGCCGCTGGAGCCCGGCGTGACTGGGCGGCCCAGCCAGCCAACCTCGAACTCCTCCGCAAATTCTATGCTGCCAATCTTGAGGCCGCGGAATTCGTCAAGCGTAATCCTGAAAAGGCCGCCGAACTTATCGAGCAAGGCACCCAGATCGCGAAGAATACGCTGCTCTATTATTTCAACCATTTCGGCCGGCTGATTGATATCCGCCCAATTTCGGACAATCGGGAATCGCTGGCGGTGCTGACGCAGAAAATTCTGCCTGAGGCGAAACAGCTTGACCGTCCGCTGACGGACAAGGAACTCGATATCTACGTGTCGAACTTTCGGCCCTGATCGGCTGAGCGAAGGCAACACGACCCACGTCAGGACACAACGATCCGCATCATGGCAAACATCGAAGTTGAATCGAGCGACCGACTGCCGGACGAGTTCGGAGCGCGTCACGTCAAGCCGTTAACCACGCGAATCGCAGAACGGCTTGGTCGGTTCAATATCGAAGGCACTTTGGTGCTGATCGCGTTGGTAATCGCATGGCAGGTCGCCTCGCTCTATTATCCGCCAATCCTGTTCCCATCGCTTGAGCGGATCGGGATCGCCTTTGCTGATCTGCTTACCAGCCCCACCGCAGCGAATTCGGCGTTTGTCACCTTTATACGCATCCTCATCGCATTATTCATAGGCTTCAGTCTTGCCACGATTCTGGGGATAGCCGCCGGCATGGTGCGCTCGATCGAGCGAGCGACGATTCCGGTAATCGAGATCATGCAGGGCATACCGGCCGTCTGCTGGATCATTTTTGCCATCCTCTGGTTTCGCGACATGGAAGCCCGTACGGCCTTCGTCGTGATTGTTACGACGATCCCGAGCTTCTTTTACCAGGCACGCGATGGTGTGCTCGCGATCTCCAGTGAGCTCTGGGACATGGTTCGCTCGCTGCGGCCGTCTCTTCCCAAATTGATCCGCATTTTGATTGTGCCGGCGCTCTTGCCCGCGCTGCTGACCGGCTGGCGTATCAATATCGGCAACGGAACGCGTGTCACCATCATGGCAGAGCTGCTGGGCGGCGTGAGCGGTATCGGCCATCAGTTACGGTTGGCACAGGAAATGTTCCGCATGGACAAGGCCATTGCCTGGACCGTCGTTCTGGTCGTCTTCGTTGTGGCAAGCAATTTGGTGCTTTCCTGGCTGGAAAAACGTTTGCTGGGCTGGCGCGCGGGCCGGAGGGAATCTGCATGACGACTGCCGTCGCGTTCAACAATGTCACAAAGATATTCAAGGGGCGCCGTCCGGTGACGGCGGTGAAGGGGCTCTCGTTCGAAATCGAACGGGGCGAATATGTCTGTATTCTCGGCCGCACCGGTTGCGGCAAGTCCACGACCATCAACATGCTGCTTGGCATCGAGCAGCCGAGCCAGGGGGGCATCCGTGTCCTTGGTCTCGATCCGCACCATCAGTTCAATGCCCTCCGCGGGCAGATCGGCTGCGTTTTCCAGAGTGATCGATTGCTGCCGTGGCGCACTGCGATCGACAATGTCCGTGTGCCCCTGGAGATCAACAATACGGACGAGAGGACGCTGGCGAACGATCCATTCAGCTTGCTGGAACGCGTTGGACTCCGCGGCTTCGAGAACGCCTATCCGCATGAATTGTCGGGCGGCATGCGTCAGCGCGTTGCTCTCGCGCGCGCTCTGGTCAGTGATCCCGCAATCGTGCTGGCTGACGAAGCATTCAGTCATCTCGATGAAGTCACCGGTGCGCGGTTGAGAACGGAGTTTCGCGAGCTCGCCAAGGAAAAGGGCAAGACCGTGATCCACATCACGCATTCCATCGACGAGGCGATCGGGCAGGGGGACCGCGTGCTGGTGTTTGGTCGGCCCGGACATGTGGTGACCGACCTGCGACTCGATCGTGGTGCTGGTAGCCGGGACAGCGCCGATATTCGCGACGAAATTTTCAACGCCATCGAGGCGTCCGCTTATGCCAGCCAAGCTGCTTAAGGAGTTTATGTGAGCAAGATCGTCAAGGAACTCATTACGCACTGGGGGCCGTCCTCGACCGACTGGACCAATGAGGCCCGCAGTGTTGCCGAACGTGACGAAGCTGAATTCCTGCCTTCTCCGGGGCAGGAAAAGCCACTCGCCAAGATCGCGCTGGACGATATCTTCCCCGAAGGTATCGTCACCGGCCTCGACCTGCAGAACGGTTATCTACCGCTCGTGCTTTATGCCAACGACGACGTGATCATCGAGGTGGCGAATTGCGATCGCGAGCAGGGCATGTGGCACCGCAATCTCGGTGCTGACGAATGGGCGTTTCAGTATCGCGGGGGCCGTACACTGGAAACCGAGCGCGGTCCCGTGACCATCAATGAAGGCGAGATGACGGTCGTGCCGCGCGGTGTGGCGCACAAGAATGTCGGCCACGGCCCCAATATCGAAATCGTCATCTATGCTCGCAAACCGCTTCAGCGCTTGTCACCCGAAGATGCGCAGGCACGGCTTGACCTCATGAAGCTCACCAGCGGCAAGCCTGTGGCGCTCGTGCCGAAGCCAACCGCCGGTGGCGAATAGACAGTGGCGGATCATCGTAAGGACTTGATGCCAAGGGGATCGCTTCGGACGTCGTGTCGGCACTTCTTGTTCGCAAGGTGGCGCGATATAGCAATTGCGCCTCTTTAATATCGCCCGGACAATAGGGCACCCGCCTTTGGCAGCCGGGTCTCGAGACCGAGCTGCTTGAGCATCTGATGCGTCGTGCAGACAGCGGCGGAGACGACCGGGATGCCGATTTCCTGTTCCAGCCGGTCGATGACCGGCAGCGAGGGCATCTGCACGCAGGCCGAGACGACCAGCGCATCGATGCCCTTGCAGTCGATGGTTTTGTAAATGTCGAGCAGGCGCTCTGGATCATGCCGGCCGACCTCGAGATTGTCGGGGATTTCCAGCGCCACATGGTCGTGCACCGTGATGCCTTCATGCTCGATATAATCGACGACGAGCTTGGTCAGTGGCTTCATATAGGGGCAAATCACCGATACCTTTTTGGCGTTCAGCGCGCCGAGGCCGTCGATCAGGGCGCCGGCGCTGGTCACGACCGGGGCCGGTGCGCCATTGGCGGCTGTGCAATCATGCAGACGCTTTTCCGAGGCGCGATGATATCCCTTGCCCATACTCATGATCGCGACGAGACAGGCATAGCCGAGCACATCGACTTTGGCGTCGGACAATTCGGCGGCGCAGCGGTCGCTATCGCGGTCCATCGCCTCAAGCTCTTCCTTGGTCACCTTTTTCATCCGCATGCGGCTGGAATGAAAGGTGAAGCGCTCCGGCAGAATGGTTTCGCGCAGACGCAACATCGCCGGGATCTCGGTCTCCATCGTCGTGTTGGAGGAGGGGACGATCTGGCCGATACGATAAGGTTTGGTCGATGCCATGGGTTGTTTCCCGGTTTCTCTGATATGTGTGGGATCGCGGCGCGCAGACGCATCGGTGCGCGGCGGGGCCGCGACCGTGCGTATCGGACGCCGGCAAGGGCGGCGAAGAGGCGCGGCGTCAGGCCGGCAGGATCTGGAAGCCGCCGTTGTCGCCGTAGGCCTCCTCGCGATAGAGGCCAAGGCTCTCCATCACCGGCATGTCGTTGAAGGAAAACAGGCAGGCGTCCTCGGTATTGGAGGCGTTGCCATGCTCGTGCCATTCCCAGGATGGCACGCAGAAGATGTCGCGCTCGCGCCAGTCGAAGCGCTTGCCGCCGATGATTGAATAGCCCTGTCCCTTGGCGACCTGATACATGAAGCTGCCGGTGTGACGATGCGCCTTTGTGCGTTCGCCCGGCCGCAGCATTTGCATGCCGGCACCGATGGTCTGCATCACATGGCCGCCGGTGACTGGGTTGACGTATTTCATGTAGATGCCGTCGAACGGCGAGCCGTCGGTGGCTTTCGCATATTGATGCAGGGCTTCGTAGGTCGGCGCCCATTCGTATTTGAGCAGCGGCGAATAGCCTTTCGACCAGCTTCCGGTGACAGGTTTGAGCCCAGGGTTGCCCCAGGTCTTGGTCATG
>JAEXXW010000352.1 GCA_023405565.1 Pseudomonadota bacterium | reverse complement strand
GAGGTGAATGAAGCGCGCTTTACCGAAAATGAGATGCGCGCTCTTTATGAAAGCCCGGCTTTTCCGTTGAAGCGTGCCGTGAAAAAGCAGACGGCTGCTTGAGCTTTTCGACATCGGGCCGGGAATTGTCCGGCCGTTGCGATGAGACAAATGCGCGGGTCCAGCCCCGCGCATTTGCATTTTGGGGGCATTTTCGAGTGTCGTGGATAGCGGTTCGCGCGACGGAAAATCGTCAAAACAAAAAAAGCTGCCCCCGGCTTCGCGTCCGTCAAAGCCGGTCAGTCCTGGATCTGACTCTGCAGGCTATTTCTTTGCGCCTTGCTGAGCCTTGTAGGCCGAAACCGGCCTTGTTTTGCCTGGATCGGCTTTCGGCTTTTTCTTTTCCTTGGTCGATCTCATCTGTCCCTTGGCCATCGCATCGCTCCGGTGACAGGTCGCGCCGTTGCGCTGAAGCATTTAAAAATTAACACTGCTGGCGAACGGCTGGAAGCCGGATAGCCATCGCCCGCGGTAATTGCTAGATTGTGGCAATTCGGAGATTCATCATGGCCTTTCCAACGCCGCTTGCGCTTCTGATTCCTCTCACCATCGCTGTGGCCGACGGTGTGCCGTCATTCAATGTCGAGCCGACCTGCAAGGGCGGTCTCGACAGCCCCGGTCTGAATGAGCGTTACAGCCGCTGCATTGCCGAGGAGCGAGCCGCCCGCAGCAAGCTGGAAGCAGGCTGGTCGACATATCCGGCCGCCGACCGCACGCAATGTTCGGATACCGCCCGCATGGGCACGCCGAGCTATGTCGAATTGCTGACATGCCTGGAAATGGCGCGTGACGCATCGAAGATGAAGCTGAAATAATTGTCCGACGCCGGCTGAGATCGCTCAGTCGGTCTTCGGCACAAGCGGCGGCCCTTGGAAAACGGGCTGCATCTCGTCATCGATATAGCGATAGGCGCGGACCGCTTTGCTGTGGCAGCGGCTGCAGACCAGTTTTTTCGTGACAACGACGAGAGACTCATCGGGCCTGAAGCCTAGCGTTTCAAGCTGGCTTTCCGGCATCGACACGCAATGCCCGCAGTTCAGACAATCGATCGCGATGGCACGCATCGGTAACACGCCTACTCGACGGGCGGCCTAACGCTCCTGCGCGCGGTCACGCATCGGCCCTTTCTTTACGGCGGTGCTCCAGCCACGCATCAAGTTCGTTGGCGATCCAGTCATTGGCTTCGCCTTCGGTGCGAAAGCGCATGATGTCTTCGATCTGGCCATGCGGCCATTTTGCCGCAACCCACCAGATGTTGCTGGTATCATGACGGATCTGCATGACGGGTCCGGTCATGGCTTTCCATCCTCTTGGCGCGATGTCCTTCTTGGGCCGGGTAACGCGAGCGACGGCGGGTCTGTTCCAGGAGGCCGGAAGGCGCGTTGCAGGCGACAAAAGTTCCGCGTCTTGTTCCAGTTAATTTTTATTCATAGGATTGCGCCAGTCACCTGGTTTATGCGGCTTTGCCAAGGATAGCGCTTGTGGTTCGCTTCATTCTGGCCGTTGTGATGGCCACGGTTCTTTGCCCGAATATTGATGCTGCCCGCGCACAGGGCAATTCGCCGCTTCGTTTGCACGCCTCGCTTGAAGGTGGGCAGCGCCCGATGCTGTGCAGGGATCGTCAAAGCATCAACCTCATTGTGCCTATTCTCGCCCTTGCGCTCGAGGCGCGTTCCTCGAACGACAAGGATAAGGCTGGGCGCCTGACCGACATTGCAACGCGCTTGCAGAATGAACTCTGCGTGCGTCCGGCCGCTGACGATATCCTTGTGTTGCGATGCAGGCTGTCGCAGCGCGATATCGGCGGCACCAGGCTGTCGGCGATCCGCGTCAGCGCATTGCTCCGTGCGGAGGCATCGAAGGGCGAACAGCCTTTCTTTGCGTGGACCTTTACCGATATCGACGACAGCGCCACCAGCAGCGATGAATCGAAGGCGGCGACGGCGCGCTGGTGTGGCAGCGACCAGGTCGCCGACGGTGCCGTGGCCGTGACGCCGGATATCGTTCTTCAGGTGCAGCAGAGGCTGTACGATTTCGGTCTCCGTGTGCCGGAGATCAACGGTCAATTGTCGCACGATACCGTGCAGGCGCTGACGGCGTTTCAGAAATGGGCCAATCTGCCGGCCAATGGTCTCCTGAACAAGCCAACGCTGGAAAAGATCGCGACCACGCCCGCGCCGTCGCCGTGGGTGTCGATCGCGTTCGACGGTGCCGGCAATTTTGGTGCGCAGACCGGAGCGACGCGGCGTGGCGCGGAACTCGAGGCGATCCAGAGATTGCAACGCCGCAATCGCGGTCGTGGCGATTTCAGGCTTTCGTCGATTGCGAGCCCGGGGTGTCTTGCTTTGGCCATGACACGTTATACCGAGCGCGGCCGCCGCTCGCGCACGACCTTCACGCAGACCTTCACCAGCGCCGGAGACTCAGGTGAGGTGGCTGCGAAGAATGCCGTCGATTATTGCGAGCGGGAGAAAGGCGGCGGCCAGTGCGGCGTCCGTCATGTCTTGTGCGCGGACGGTCCGGGCGCGCAGGCCAAGCGTTTCGATCCGAACGCGATCCCGGTGAATTCGCCGGCGCCGCGCTTTGATCCTGGTAATCTGCCACTGAATGCGCCGCCGCCATCGCGTTCCAATCCGACGGAATTGCCCGTGAACGCACCGCTTACGCCGTCGCAATGAGCGTTCTTGACGGAGTTGTTCTTAACGAGAAGCAGGTGCATTGACCGGGATCGAGGCCGGATCGAAGCGCTGCTTGGGAACATCGCCGCCGGGCTTGGGCGCGAACGGTAATGTCTGCAGCATCGCAACGGCGCGCCAGATCTCCGGTCCGAACTTGCCGTCAGTCGGACCGGAATAGGCGCCCGCGCGTTTGAGGAGGCGCTGCAGTTCGACGCGAAAGTCGCGCGTCCAGCCAGCCGCATCGCCACTCATCTGCTTGATCGAATAATCATGCCCGAGACGCAGCGCGGCATAGATCCAATGTGCGGCCTGTGCGGGATTGTAGGGAAGGCCGCTGCCGCTGTCATAGGCCATCGCCGTATTGAACATGCCGAAATTGTCGCCCTGCTGCGCGGCGAGAAGATAGAGCCGCACCGCGGCGACCTGATCCTTCCTGACGCCGTGGCCGTTGTTCAGCATCCAGCCGTAATTGGTGAGCGCCGCGAAATAGCCGCGCTCGACAAGGCTGCGATAGAGAGCGGCGGCTTCGTTGTAGTTCTCGGCCTTGTGCAGCGACCGCGCAAGCTGGAATTCGAAGCGCGGCGTATTCGGGTAAAGCGCGAGAGCGGCGCGGCACGCCTTGATCCCCTCTGCGCCGTTCAACTGGCCCATTGAACGTCCTGCAACGACCCGTTCCGGATCGGTGGCGCTGGCGGCGATCGTATCGCATGGCTGCACCGGCGGCTTGCCGGTGAGGATTGCCTTGCGCTCGTCCGGCAGCACGATGGCGCCGTTGTCATTCGGGACGATCTCGATCTTCCGGTCGTTCTGCGGCGTCTGATCGCGCTGCGCTTTGTTTTCCGCGGCCGGCTTCCCGGTATCGGCCGCACTGGAGACCTTGAAGAAAAAGGCTTCGATCAGCGAGGAATTGTCCCACGGCACCTGGTTCTGCCTTGTCTCGGCGATGACATCGCGCCGGACGCGCTTCAGCATGTCCAGCACATCGACGTCCGCCGTTGAGATGTGACGCAGCAGCGCACCGGAATAGGGGCTGTTATCGTTGTCGCCATCAAGCGCAACATTGCCGGGCTGCGTCGAGAACGAAATCAGTGTGCCGACGCCGGCATAGACACTGGCCAAGCCATGGCCGACGGCGTTCGAGCGCTCGCCGAGGCTCTTCGACAGCTTGTCGCCCAGGGGATTGTCGCGGCAGGCATCGAGGATGACGATATTGGTGATGCGATGATGCGCCAGCCGCTGCAGCACGATGTCGATCGAGATCAGTTCGAACGGTAGATCGGCCTCGTTGTCGATCCTGGCGTCGACCGGCACCATGTAATTGCGTCCGTACACCTGCATGCCGTGGCCTGCGTAATAGAACACGGCGGCGCCGGCGCCATCCAGGGAGTTGGCAAAGCTGCGAACCTTGTCCTCGAAGGAGGCCTTGTCGAGATCGAGCGCCAGCGTCACGACGAAGCCGAGATCGCGCAGCGACTTCGCTACCGCATTGGCGTCATTGACCGGGTTCTTCAGCGGTGTGACGGAGGCGTAGCCGCCATTGCCGACCACCAGGGCGACGCGGCGCTCGGCGGCGGCCGGGTTCGGGATGCTGGAGAAACAGACGAAGGCCGCAAAAAGCCACCCGAGCGCGCGCATGGTCGTGCCTGTAAATAAGCCTGATGGGGTCTTGGTCGGGGAACGATAGGGCGGGGTTCAGCATCGGGCCAGCGGCAGACACCGCAAAATCAGCCGACAAACGCAAATTTGACCGGCCGAACCTTGTTTTTCGCCGGCTCTGAAACGGTGGCGCGGCGAGGGCGTTTCCGCTAGAAGGCCAGCCATGCTTCCGATCGACCGCAAAGAACTGACACCGCCCGGCGGCCACAAGAAGGTGCTGCTGCATTCTTGCTGCGCGCCTTGTTCCGGCGAGGTGATGGAGGCGATGCTCGCGTCGGGCATCGACTACACGATCTTCTTCTACAATCCGAACATTCACCCGGAGCGCGAATATCTTCTGCGCAAGGACGAGAATGTCCGTTTCGCCGAGAAGCATGGCGTTGCCTTCGTCGATGCCGATTACGACAAGGACAACTGGTTCGCCCGCGCCAAGGGCATGGAATGGGAGCCGGAGCGCGGCATCCGCTGCACCATGTGCTTCGACATGCGGTTCGAGCGCACGGCGCTTTATGCACATGAGAACGGCTTCCCGGTGATGACCTCGTCGCTCGGCATCTCGCGCTGGAAGAACATGGCGCAGATCAACGATTGCGGGAAGCGCGCCGCGGGCCACTACGAAGGCTTGAGCTACTGGGATTTCAACTGGCGCAAGGGCGGCGGCGCTGCCCGCATGATCGAGATCTCAAAGCGCGAGGAATTCTATCAGCAAGAATATTGCGGCTGCGTCTATTCGCTGCGTGACACGAATGCGCATCGCCGGAGTCAGGGCCGCGAGCCGATCGAACTCGGCGTGAAATTCTACGGCCAGGGCGACGATCAGGACGCCGGCTGAAGCGCCAAGTATCATTCACGCTATGCGCCCTATGCGCATCAATCGGGCGTTGCATCGACACTTGCTGACAAATGCGGCCGTGTGTTCGAGCGTGCATATTCGCAAGCAATGCGCCGCTCTTATACTTTAGAACGGTTCGCGATTTAACGGCGCGTTAATCAAATACCACGAATTTGATGTGTAATTACGACGTCGGTCACCGCATTGGAATGCAGGTCGCCACGGAGCAGGGGCGGTCATTACCTGTATCGACCGGACACGATCTCCGAGGCTGATGAACATCTTTCCGCTGTTTCGAGACGATGCTGATGGTCGTGTCGCTGCCGATTGCATCCTGCATGTGCGGCAACGAAATGAAACGACATTCTCATCAGGAGAAACAGGATGGCTTGGTTCAGTCGCGGCCATGCGCAATCGGTGAATGCCACCAGCCATCGTGGCAATTACAATCTTGAGCATCTGCAAGGGCAGATTGTGGAGAATATCACATCGGCTGTGATGATGGTCGATCGGGATTTCAGGGTCACTTACGTCAATCAGCCGACCCGGGAGTTGCTGGCGAACAATATTTCCGAATTCCGCAAGCTCTGGCCCAATTTCAGTCCCGACACCATCATCGGCACGTGCATCGACACCTTCCACAAAAATCCGGCGCATCAGCGAAAACTGCTGGCCGATCCGTCGAAACTGCCGATGAAGACCGAAATCACGATCGGTAGTCTCAAGATCTCGCTGCTTGTCTCAGGCAGCTTTGCCAAGAATGGCGAGTATGTTGGCAACATCCTGGAATGGCAGGATGTCACCGAGATGCGTGTCAATTCGGGCATGATGACGGCTCTCGACAAATCGCAGGCGATCGTCGAATTCACGATGGATGGCAAAATTGTCCATGCCAACGAAAATTTCCTGCGCATAATGGGGTATCCGATCGAGGAGATTCGCGGCCGACATCACGATATGTTCGTTGAGCCAGCCTATGCCCGAAGCGCGGAATACAAGCTGCTTTGGGAGAAGCTCAATCGCGGCGAATTCGATGCCGGCCAGTATAAGCGGGTCAGCAAGAGCGGCAAGGAAATCTGGATTCAGGCCAGCTACAATCCGATCCTCGACGCGGCAGGCCGTCCTTTCAAAGTCGTCGAGCTCTCAAGCGATATCACCGAGCTGCAAACGATCGCCGGTCAGATTGCGGAGGCGGCCGGCAACAAGGATCTGACGAGACTTATCCCGCTTGAGGGCAAGGCTGGCGCAACAAAGCTGCTCAGCGAAGGCTTCAATCAGCTTCTGGCGTCGATCGGTTCCGTCATCGCCGAGATCAAGGCGGCGTCGAAAGACGTATCGAATTCGGCGGCTGAAATTTCGGTCAGTACAACCGATCTGTCTCAGCGGACGGAGGAGCAGGCCGCAAGCCTTGAGCAGACGACGGCGTCGATGGAAGAGATGTCGGGGACTGTGCGGAAGAATGCAGAGAGCGCGCGGCATGCCAATGATCTGATCGGTGCGACACGGGACGTCGCCAACAAGGGCGGCGATGTTGTCTCGCGGGTGGTGTCGGCGATGAATCGGATCGAGGAATCTTCGCGCAGGATTTCGGACATCATATCGGTGATCGATGAAATCGCGCGTCAGACCAATCTGCTGGCGTTGAATGCCGCCGTTGAAGCCGCGCGCGCCGGTGAGGCAGGACGAGGCTTTGCAGTCGTCGCGTCCGAAGTGCGCAGTCTTGCGCAGCGCTCGTCACAGGCGGCCAAGGACATCAAGGATCTGATCCTGAATTCGTCGAGCCAGGTGCAGGACGGCGTGCAACTCGTCAATCAGGCCGGCTCATCGCTGAAGGATATCGTCGATTCGATCAGGCAGGTTTCGGATATCGTGTCCGATATCAGCAGGGCGAGTGACGAGCAGGCATCGGGCATCGAGCAGATCAACAAGGCGATCGGCCAGATGGACGAAATGACCCAGCAGAATTCGGCGCTGGTGGAGCAGAACGCAGCGAGTGCGAAGACACTCGAAGAGCTGGCTGCCC
>JAEXXW010000316.1 GCA_023405565.1 Pseudomonadota bacterium | reverse complement strand
CCGACCTGGGGGGGAAGGGCGGCCGCCGCAAACCCGGTCTGGGACGGGGAGGGGTGGGGACGTGACCGGGCCCGCGTTTCCTTTTCAAGCTCAGCGTGATGTTGCGGTTGCCAGAAGCGGCCGCGGGTCGCCGAGCGAAACCCACATATTCTGATCGAACTGCGACTGCCGTTTCACAAAGCGATAATCCGTATCCGACCACAGACGAATGTCAGGATGCTGATTATCGAGGATGTACTCCCCTTTGTCGGTTTTCACTGTCAGTACCGCATGTCCGTCGCCGTTGCGTTCGCGGACAACCGTGATCAGGAGTGCTTCACGCGGCCATCCGGCCTGCATCAGCAACCGGCGTTTGAGAAGTACATAGTCTTCGCAATCGCCCTTGCCATCGTCCGGATAGGACCATTTTTCGACCACGCCCCAATGGTCCATATCCGTAACAGGCTTAATGGTATCATTAACCCATTTGTTGATGCGAGCCAGATCTTTCCAGACCTTGCCAGTCAAAACTACGTCACGGGGGTCGCCTTGCGGTGCGGCGCATTCGCGCGGATTGTCGGCGCAAAATTCGATCCAGCCGATTGGCGGCCGCGATGCGTCGCCGAGCGAAACAAAAAGCGGGCGCGGGTTGGCTTGTGCACCGCCCGCAAACAACGCAATGAAACAACCGGCTGCAGCAATTCTCAAACTGTCCCGCAGCTTGTACGCAACTCGTGGCACCGCTTGACCCCTTCCCTTATTGTTGGGGTCACAGTCGCACAAAGCCTTTGTATTGCCGCTAAGTCGACGAAGTACTTTTGATGTGAAAGAAAATCAAAGTCGATGCGAATATTATCTTCTATTGAATCGAATTTAGATAAAAAGCGATCAATACGCATTTAATTAAAATGCGAAGGATTTCGGCGGAAGTCCCTGAATGGATTGGGATAAAGGCATGTTCGCATTGCTGTGCGCCCTGCGCGTCAGCACAGATTTCGATGCGGAACAAGATAGGTTGAATGAAAGACGGCGAGCGTTTCGCAAAACTTGCGTTCGCAGCATTTACCTGACGGTGACGCTCTCTTCCAGAAAGTCTGGATGCTGTAAACGCAAGAATTCAACGGCAAAGCCATCATCCAGATTCCGGACAACGCGTCCTTGCACCTTTCCAACGGTCACAAGGGTTCCCATCGGCGGCCTCTGATCTGTCGCGACAGCCGCGCCGGACAAGGAGACGTCGATCAAACGGCAGCCGATATTCACACCGTTTGGCAGGGTCAGCATCGTCATCGGATTGCGTGGCACATAGCGGCCGTGACGGCGATCTTCCGGCGATGCCAGCAGGTGACGGTTGGCAAGCCATGTCAGTTGGGCCGCAAGCTTGTCGCGCTTGCGCATGGTGGCGCCGATGGTGGAAGCGAATCCATTATCGAAATGACGCGTGGTCACGCCTTCCAGCCGGCCGACATGATCAATATAGGCGATGACGCGTTCGCCGATTTGCGGTGATACCGGAGCAACGAGCGCCATGCCGCCCGGCGACATATTGACGACCTGGCAGGGGAATTCGCGACGATCAGGCAGCATATAGCGGCCGAGCAAATTGACTTTCACACGCTGGAAACGGCGCCGTTCTTCGCTGTACGGAAGAATACGTGCGCTGTCTTGAGCGAGCCCGCTATTCAGAACTGCCATGACGCTATATCGATCACGCTACGCAATGAGCAATCACCGCATGCGATTGCGTGCGGCGGTCAAACGCTATTGAAAGCGTGTTAATGGCTGGTTAGCCCTGACAATTACCTTAAATTGCCTGTCGATTTTGAGCCGGATAAAAGATGCAGCTCGCCCGCTGCAGCGCGTTCCGGCCCGAGGCCAGCTTCAGTGGCCGCACCGGATCGATCAATGGTCCGACATAGCGAAGATCCTCAAGGTCGATCGCCGTGATGGCGCGTGAGCCGATCCAGTAGGGGGCGCGAACGGACGCAAATCCTCCCAGCAGCCGGGAGGCGTTGCCGCCGGCGTCGAGCAACGGCAGCAGGATCATTTCCAGATCCAGAGCCTCGTCCGCGACGTTCCGGCCGATAACGTGGGACACGGCACCAACCTTGTCGTCGGCGATGTCGTTCAGCAAAACCTCGATGAGCGGTCGGCTGGACGGCGACCAAAGATCGGCAAAGGGATGGTCTTTCAACTCCTTGCCGAACAATGTGCAGACCGACCCTCCGGCCAGCCTGAAGGGGTGACCATGCTCCGTATCGAGGGTGAGCAGGAAAATGTCCGCAAGACGGTTGCGAATTGCGCCAGGATCGACGTCGTCGCGCATCGGCGCGATACGGGATCCTCGCAACGCGTTCCAATAGTCGAACAATTCGCGGGTAACCGCCTGCTTCATCGCTTTTTCTGTCCCAGCCGTCTCACCGGTGCGACCGAATTTGTCCCGATCAGGGACAAAAACGCCGCGCAACAGAGAGGGCAGAGCCAAAGGAGCAGGTCACGTGCCCAGCGTCAGAGGCAACGTTGCGATATCCTCTGCACGCGGCTGTTATGGTTAACAACAGCTTGCGCTAGACCTGCAGGACAGGACGGGTAGGATCGCTGTCGAACCAGACGGCAGGCGATCCATCGCTTGAAAAGACCAGACTGAAGAAAACCAGACTGAAGAAATTAAAGGGGACGTGACCTCGTTCACGTCGGGACAGCAGGCGGGGAGGGCGAAAGCTCTCCCCGCCTCATTTTTTGCAGGCGCAATCCGGTATTCGGAAACCATTTCTTCGATTCTACTTGAATATATGCCAGTCACGGGCGACCTATCGCTCTGGACATCCTTTGAATGCTTTCTCCGCCCCCACGCCGTGAACCGATATTGAATGTGCCTGGCGTTCTGGCCGGCACGCTTCTGGTGCTGTTGGTCGTTCACGTCGTCCGGCTGTTCATGTCGGAGGCGGCAGAGGTTGAATTTCTGCTGCTGTTCGCTTTCATTCCGGCCCGCTACGACGCCAACATCGTTGCCAATGCGGTATGGCCAGGCGGGTTCGGGGCCGATATCTGGACCTTCGTCACCTATGCCTTGATCCACGCCGACTGGATGCATCTGGGCTTCAATGCGATCTGGTTCCTGGCCTTTGGCACGCCGGTGGCGCGTCGCTTCGGGCCGTCGCGCTTCCTCGCTTTTTGCGCGGTGACGGCTTCGGCCGGTGCCTTGGCTCATCTTGTGACGCATTTTGGCCAGCTGGTGCCGATGGTCGGTGCCTCCGGCACCATTTCCGGAATGATGTCGGGCGCGATGCGTTTTGCCTTTGGCGGCCCATTGCGTTTCGGCGGCTCTGATGAGGCTTATCGTTTGCCGGCTTTGTCGCTGTCGGAAGCGTTGCGCGATACCCGCATTCTGGCCTTCATCGCGGTGTGGTTTGGCCTCAACCTGCTGTTCGGTCTCGGTTCGCTTCCGATCACCGGCAGCGAGCAGACGGTGGCATGGCAAGCGCATGTCGGTGGCTTTGTCGCCGGTCTGTTGTTGTTCAGTCTGTTCGATCCCGTCAAAACAGCGAACTACCGTAACGATCCTCCATCACGCGCGGCTTGATTGCGGTGCAGCACATCCATTGCTGGCCAAGCTGCTGCCGGCGTGGAACACTTCACCCCTCCTGCGGTTGTTCACTGAGGCGTGGCTGTTACTGAGGCCCGCGCCAGAAAGGGAGGCGAACCCATGACCGTGCAGACGATCCTCTCGCAGAAGGGCAGCGATGTTGCGACCATTGCACCCACGGCAAGTGTCGCGGACGCCATAAAAATGTTGTGCGAGCGCAGGATTGGCGCGCTGGTCATTACAGGCGCCGGCGGGCGCATTACGGGCATTGTATCGGAGCGCGACATCGTGCGGACATTCGGCATGTATGGTGCTTCGGCCTTGGACAAACCGTTGACCGACGTGATGACGCGCAAGGTCGTGACATGCGAGCCGAATGACAAGATGGCCGAGATCATGGAGTTGATGACCACCGGCAAATTCCGCCACCTTCCGGTT
>JAEXXW010000145.1 GCA_023405565.1 Pseudomonadota bacterium | reverse complement strand
ACATCGACCATCGCTCGGCCCCGTCGTTGGGTGGAATTGCTGTCCACCAGTACACACGACAGTATTGAAGCGTCGGCGACTCACGAGCCAATTCATCCGAAAGTAATCGCTTGGCGCAGCAGGGCGCCTCGCGCTCAGTCGACCTAGTAAGTTGAACGCCCCCCAGAAAGATCAAACACGGCCCCGGTACTGAATGAGCATTCCGCAGAACTTAGCCACGTGACCAGAGAAGCGATCTCTTCAGGAAGACCAAACCGGCCAAGTGGAATTTTCGACAACATGAAGTCGATGTGCCGCTGTGGCAATTGGTCAAACAGCGGCGTTCTGACCGCTGCCGGCGTTACGCAATTCACCCGGATGTCCGTGTCGGCGAGTTCCTTTCCGAGCGATTTCGTCAGTGCAATGATGGCGGCCTTGCTGGCGCTGTAGCCGGACGCGTTCGGGTTTCCGTCCTTGCCGGCAACCGAGGCGATGTTGACCACCCGGCCATATCCGGTCTTGAGCATGTACGGGACGATACTCCGCGAGCAATAGAACGTGCCGTTCACGTTGATGGCAAAGACACGCGCCCATTCATCGACAGGATAGTCCCAGACCGTGGCGGTCGCGCCAGTGATCCCGGCGTTGTTGATGAGAATGTCTATCGATCCGTGCTTGTCGACCGTACCGCGCGCTGCATCCTCGACTGCGCCCGGATCGCTGACATCGACCTTCAAGGTAGTCGCACCTGCAAGCGTCGCGGGCAGCGCCTTTAGCGCATCCGCATCGTAATCCCAGATCACGCATTGAGCGCCAGACTGAGCCATCCGCTCCGCTATTGCGAGGCCGAGACCAGACGCTCCTCCGGTGACAACGGCGGTGCGTCCATCGAGATCAATCTTGTTCATTGGTGGTTCCAGCCGGCGTTAGCTTGCGAATGCGACCTGCAGGGGCGAGAATCCCTTGATTTCAACGGAATAGACATCCCCGGCGACAGCCGGCGTCATCGGGCTGAGCGCGCCGGACAAGACGATATCGCCCGCCCCGATCGGCCTGCCGAGCGATGCCATTTTCCGGGCCAGCCATAATGTCGCGTTGAAGGGATGTCCAAGGCATGCCGCGCCAACGCCCAGAGACACCGGCACGGCGTTACGCGACATGACAACCCCGCCAAGCCGGAGGTCCACATCAGTCACCTTGCGCGGGCTGGTGCCAAGAACGTATCCGCCGGCGGAGGCGTTATCGGCAATCGTGTCGAACAGCTTGATGTTCCAGTTCTCGATGGCGGTGTCCACGATCTCGATGGCCGGCAGCGCGTAGGCGATGGCCGAAATCAGCTCCTGAAGCGTCGCGTCTGGATTGTCGATCGGCCGCTCCATCACGAAGGCGACCTCGGCCTCCATGCGCGGCTGCATCAGCCGGCGCATGCTCACGGTCGCGCGGTCTTCGAAGGCATAGTCGGCCCAGAGAATGCCGAAATCCGGCTCATTGACTCCGAACTGCTCCTGCACGGCTTTAGAGGTCAGACCGATCTTGCGCCCGACCATGCGCCGGCCCTGCTTGATCCAGCGTTCGGTGTTGTAGTCCTGGACCTTCTGCGCCGCCTCGATTGAAGCGATCGCGAACGTCTCGCGGGGCGGTTTGATCTGCATCAGACTGGTCCGGGCCTCAAAGACGGCGTCGGCAATCTGGGTAATCGTCTCGGTCGTTGTCATGCTCGCTATCTTCCAGCCATCACGGCGTATGTCACAGGCGACGCACCCTCACGCCACGCCTGGCCTTAACGTTGACAAGAAACACACCTCAGCGTTGCGTCAAAAACTCAAGGTGGATCCTGTTGAAGAGCTCGTGGTCCTCGTACTGCGGCCAGTGACCGCAGCCATTCATCACCACATACTTCGCGCCGGGGATCAGCTCGGCAATCTTCCGGCCCTCTTCCGGCGTTGCCGTCGGGTCGTGCGAGGTCCACAGCACGAGCGTCCTGGCACGGATCGCACGGCTTTGCTTGTCCGAGAACATGTTGCGCCTGCGCGTCGTCATGTCCTGCAGGCAGAGGATACGCTCCATCGTCTCGCGGAAGCCGGGCTGGGCATAAATCGCGCGGCGTGTCTCGACGAGGTCGTCATTAACCTTGCTCTTGTCGTGCATGAGAAATTCGAGGCGGCTGCGGATGCGCGCAGGATTCGGGTCATTGACCGCTTCCATCGACAATCGCCTGATCCGTTCCATGACTTCGGGATGCGCGGTCCAGCCACCTGCGGTGTTCAGCACCATGCGGTCGACGGCCAGCGGATGATGAACGGCGATATGCGCGGCCACCCAGCCGCCCAGCGACTCGCCGGATATATGCGCCTTGTCGCGCTTCAAAGCCTTCATGACCTTGAGCACATGGTCGGCATAGTCCTTGATCTCGTAATCGATGGCGGGCTTGTCGCTCCAGCCATGACCGACAAAATCAAGCGCGACCGTCCAGAATTGCTCGCCATGGACGGCGAGATTGCGGCTGTAAGCCTCGGCGTGTCCGCCCGTGCCGTGCAACAATAGCAGCAGTGGCTTGTCCGGCGTTCCGGACGAAAGATAGCGGGTCCTGATGCCGCCCGCGTCCAGATAGCCTTGAGCGAAGGAGGCGCGTGTCAGGTCCGACCAGATCGACATGTAAGCAGCGTCCGTCATGAGGGTGTCTTCATTCGATTGCGCGTGATGATGATGGCCGGGAGATCAGGCCGCTTTGCCCGTCAGGATGCCCATTCCGGTGATCCACTCGTTGATCGCCTCATAGAAGAGCACGTCAGCCCGGTAATCCGGACCGAGCGCAGCCAGCGCGGCGAACCAGGAGCGGATCTCGTGCGCGCCACGGCCGCCGATTGCCGTGATTTCTTCATCGGCGATGTCATCAAGCTGCGTCAGATCGCCAGCGGTAAACGCATCGAGCATTTTCCGGTCCCATTCGGGATTCAGCGGAAGCAGTCCGGATGTGCCCGCGCCCAGCTGGTAACCCAGCTGGTGCGCCCTGTTCTGCCGCGCCATCCTCTGGGCATGTCCGAGCGCGCCGCCATCGATGAGATGCGAGCGAACTTCGGGCGTCGCGGTGGCGAGCGCGGGGACCGGCGGATCATGCGAGAGGCCGCCGGACGCCACGACCAACACCCGCTCAGGACAGGATCGCGCCCACGCGCCGACAGCGGCACCAAGCGCGCGTACCCGCGCGAAGGTCGGCCGCGGCGGCGCCGCGCAGTTGATGAAGACCGGAATGATGCGGGAGATATCCTTGCCATTGGACAGCAACTCAACCGGCTGCACCGCGCCGTGATCGACATTCATATTGTACGACAGCGCGACATCCACGCCTTGCGTCAAGACACTTGAGACGCAGCTTATCGCCAGGGCTTCGGGAATATTGAGCTTGCCGGCGACGGTGCCGTAGTCGCCGATCGATTGCCCTGCCACGCCGATGCAGAAGGCTGGCAAGAGATTGTAGAAGAATCCGTTGATGTGATCGGGATAGAAAACGACCGTCAATGTCGGCTCAAGCGATGCGACAAAATCGGTCGCCTGTTTCAGCGCAGTATTGAAGCACTGTTCCGTATGCGCAGGGGCACGGTTGCGATCGAGCAGCGGACTGTGGGACATGCAAACCGCGCCGACGATCATGGCCTTCCTCCGTGTTGCGTTGCATCGCTCCTCTTGCATCGCGGGAGCTTGACCCTGCTTTTATTGTGCGGCGTGTGAGCCACGGCAGGACACGGCGAGGATGGGAATTCCTTGGCGAGTGACAATCGGCAATGCTATTGTGTTCGCAATGCGAACAT
>JAEXXW010000126.1 GCA_023405565.1 Pseudomonadota bacterium | reverse complement strand
ATCGGCATGCTGTCCAATCCCGGCGTGATCGAGGCCGTGGCCGATGGCCTTGCCCGGTTCGCGCAGGACAAGGTGGTGCTCGATCCGGTGATGATCGCGGCATCCGGCGATCGTCTGCTGGCGGCCGAAGCGATCCAGGTCTTGCGTCAGGTGCTGATCCCGAGGGCGATGGTGATTACGCCCAATCTGCCGGAAGCCGCTGCATTGCTTGAAACGCCCATCGCACAGAACGAAAGTGAGATGCGCGAGCAGGGCGAGAAGTTGCTGGCGATGGGCGCGCGTGCGGTGCTGATGAAGGGCGGTCATGCCTCGGGACCGGAAAGCGTCGATCTGTTGATCGAGCCGACGTCCATTGCGCGGCTCGTCGCCGAGCGCATCGATACGCAAAACACGCACGGCACTGGATGCACCTTGTCGTCGGCGATTGCGGCGGGGCTTGCGAAAGGCCTGCCGCTGGCGGATGCCGTGCGCGAGGCCAAGGCCTATATCACCGCCGCGATCATAGCGTCCGATCAGTTGCAGATCGGCCATGGCCACGGACCGGTGCATCACTTCCACGCGTGGTGGAAGTGATGGCCTTAAGTCGTGGATGCCCGCAACACGTGCGGGCATGACGACGGAGGGACTTACTTCTTCAATTCCACCAGCTTCTGCTTCTGTTCGCCGAGGCCCTCGATGCCGAGGGTGACGACGTCGCCGGCCTGCAGGAATTTCGGCCCGGGCTTCATGCCGAGCGCGACGCCGGGCGGCGTGCCGGTGACGATGATGTCACCTGGCTCCATGACGAAGAACTGCGAGCAATACCAGACGAGGTGTTCGACACCGAAGATCATCGTCCTGGTGTTGCCGGTCTGGCGCCGCTCGCCGTTCACGTCGAGCCACATGTCGAGATTTTGCGGGTCCTTGATCTCGTCCTTGGTGACGAACCACGGCCCGATCGGACCGAAGGTCTCGCAGCCCTTGCCTTTGTTCCACTGACCGCCGGAGCGGTCGATCTGGAAGGCGCGCTCGGACACGTCGTTTGACACGAAG
The DNA here is from genome assembly GCA_023405565.1 of Pseudomonadota bacterium. Lineage (GTDB taxonomy): Bacteria > Pseudomonadota > Alphaproteobacteria > Rhizobiales > Xanthobacteraceae > Pseudorhodoplanes. The sequence continues at coordinate 1,690 of JAEXXW010000126.1, read as the reverse complement.
TAACCGGCGACTGCACTCATCGCCTTGCTCTTGTCGAGATAGCGCGCGCGCTTGCCGATGACGATGCCGAGCTCGATCTCGTAATCCATCTTGGTGGATTCTTTCGGGATGATCGTGTTGTCGTTCGGCCCGCAGATCGAGGTCGGCGCCTTGTTGAAGATGATCGGCTCTTTCGGAATCGGCATGCCAGCTTCGGCGGCGTGATCCGAATAGTTCAGGCCGATGGCGATGAAGTTGCGCACATGGCCGACACAGGCGCCGAGCCGCGGCTTGCCGGGCACGACCTTGAGCCGGCTGATATTGGCCTTCTTGATCTTGGCGAGGCCGCCGTCGGCCAGCATCGCACCATCGATATCCGGCACGATGCGGGACAGGTCGCGGATCTTGCCGTCGCTGTCGATGATGCCGGGCTTTTCGCGGCCGGCTGCGCCATAACGCACGAGCTTCATGTTTCCCCCTTGAATGTTCGGTGGCGGACTATGCGTCGGGAGGCGGGGAGGGGCAAGATATCCGGAGCGGACATGCGACATCACCCGTGTTGTTTAGCGGCGCCGGGTACGCCGTAATCCTTATCGCCGCTTGATGCCCTTCAAAGGTGAAGGGTGCGCGGAACGCCGGGCTCTCAGCCTGCCCGCGGCCCCATGCGCGATGTGTGTAATGCGCATGAGATTGGTAGCACCACGGAAAAGCTGGACAGCTCCAGCGTTCCGCGCACGGTGTTTGAGGCTTGCTCTGCGACAACCCCGGAGGACAGACACCGTGGACCGGACAAGGCCGGGCGGCTCTTCTTGGTATCCTCCGCTGGTGACCCACGGCCGGTGAGCCGGATCATCGCAGCTTGGGCCTCCGTGCGGCGCTTCACGTCTCAAGCGCGCGTACGGCCACCGCTTCCCGCCCCGCGTCTCACGACGCTCATGAAACGCCCCTTGCAGCAGGGACGGGACAAAGGAAATAAATCCTATATCTGCGATTATGTCAAGGGCCGGGAGTGGACGTCTGATCGGGCCGGAAAACATATCGCGATATATCTTGATTTTCGATATATCGCGATCTATATCGGCGCCATGAGACATAGACATCATGGAGGCGGCTCAGACCGCCCGTTCCCCCGCTCGGAAGAGCGGATGGAGCATCAACATCGCGAACATCACGGTCGCCGGGGTGGCCACCATCGTGGAGACGAGGAACGTCACCGTGGCCGGCCATTCGATTACGGTGCGCTTCGGCTTCTTGTCCTTGCGATGATCGCCGAACAGCCCAGCCACGGTTACGAACTGATGCGGGCAATCGAGGAGCGTATGGGCGGCAGTTACAGTCCAAGCCCGGGCGTGATCTACCCGACGCTCTCGTGGCTTGAGGATATGGGCTATGCCGTTGTCGAAACCGAAGGCGCGGGGCGCAAGCGATATCGCGCGACGCCGGAGGGCGAGGCCTTCCTCGCCGCCAATCGCGCGGCTGTTGACGAACTGTTTGCCCGGATCGGCACGGATGGCAAAGGCTTCCGCCGTGGCGTGCCGGCTCCGGTCGTCAGGGGCATGGAAAACCTGAAGCTCGCTCTTCGGCTGCGGCTCAGGCGTGGCGCGGTCGATCAGGCGGTGGCCGACGCCATTGCCGCCGCGCTCGACGAGGCGGCGCAGAAGGTGGAGCGCAGTTAACTAAAGGACGATCGTCTTGATGCGCGGGTCGATGC
>JAEXXW010000107.1 GCA_023405565.1 Pseudomonadota bacterium | reverse complement strand
GGACAAGCACATCCGCAGCGGCAAGAGCGGCATGGAAGAAACGCCGGACGGAAAGTTTTTCCTGACCGTACATGTGCCGTCGCCGCGGCTTGTCATCACCGGTGCCGTCCATATCAGCCAGGCGCTGGCACCGATGGCCAAGATGCTTGGTTATGACGTGACGATCGTCGATCCGCGCACCGCCTTTGCAACGCCGGAACGCTTCCCCGATGTGAAGGTGCTGGCGCAGTGGCCCGACGATGTCCTGCCGCCGATGAATATCGATCGCTACACGGCCTTTGTCGCTTTGACGCATGATCCGAAGATTGACGATCCGGCGCTGACGCATGCGCTGTCGAAGGAGTGTTTCTATATCGGCGCGCTGGGATCGCGAAAAACCCATGGGCGCCGTGTCGAGCGGCTGAGGGCTGCCGGCTTCGGCGACAACGAGATTGCGCGCATTCACGCGCCGATCGGCCTCGATATCGGTGCTGTCTCTCCGCCGGAAATTGCGGTATCCATTATCGGTCAGATCACCGCGAAGCTGCGGCAAATTCCGGAGCAGGCGGCATGAAATTCGGTCCCGTATCGCCAGACGATGCGTTGGGCGGCACCGCCGTCCACACCATCCGCAAGGGCGAACTCGTGCTTAAAAAGGGCACGGTGATTGAAGCCTCGCACGTGGCTGCGCTGAAAGCGGCCGGCATTCCCGACATCGTGGTGGCACGTCTCGATACGGGCGATGTGTCTGAAGACGATGCCGCTGCTGCCATTGCCGAAGCGGCCGGCGGCGACGGTGTGCGCACCGACGTGGCGTTCACTGGTCGTTGCAACCTGTTTGCCGAGAAAGCCGGTGTACTGGTGGTCGATCGCACGCAGATCGATGCCATGAATCGCATCGACGAAGCGGTCACGGTCGCGACGCTTTCGGCCTACAAGCCGGTGGTCGAAGGCGAGATGCTGGCGACGGTGAAGATCATCCCGTTCGCGGTGTCCGGCGACATCTTCATGTCGGCGATGAAGACCGCGCATCAGGCGAAGCCGCTCGTGCGCGTCGCGCCCTACAAGATCAGGAAGGTCGGTGTCGTTTCCACGCTGCTGCCGGGCCTGTCGCCGAAGGTGATCGACAAGACGCTGAAGATCACCGACGACCGTCTCGATCCGGCCGGTGCACGCATCGTTGCCGAACGGCGCGTGCCGCACGATCAGGCTGCGCTCGCCAAGGCCATCCGCGAACTCGAGAATGAAGGCGCCGAACTCATCATCGTGTTCGGTGCGTCGGCGATTGCCGACCGCCGCGACGTCATCCCGTCGGCGATCGAAGCGGTCGGCGGCAAGATCGAGCATTTCGGCATGCCGGTTGATCCCGGCAACCTGATGCTGATCGGTTCAGCGCATGGCCGACCGGTGCTCGGTGCGCCGGGCTGTGCGCGCTCGCCGAAGGAAAACGGTTTTGACTGGGTGCTCATGCGTTTGCTTGCCGGTCTTCCCGTGACGCGTGAAGACATCACCGGCATGGGTGTTGGCGGCCTCCTGATGGAAATCGTCACGCGTCCGCAGCCGCGCGAGGAGCCATTGCCGCGCACGACCGGCCGCTTTGCCGCTGTCATTCTCGCGGCCGGCCGTTCGACCCGCATGGGTGGTCCCAACAAGCTGATGGCGGAGATTACAGGCAAGCCGCTGGCGCGGATTGCGGCCGAGGCGGCGCTGAAGTCGAAGGCGCAGCCGGTTCTTGTCGTAACCGGGCATCAACGAGAGAACATCAGGGAGGCGCTTGGCGATCTGCCGGTGCAATTCGCCGACAATCCCGATTTTGCCGAAGGTCTCTCGACCTCGGTGAAGGCGGGACTTGCGGCTCTGCCGGAGGATATCGATGGCGCCGTGGTGATGCTGGCCGACATGCCGCAGGTCGATAGCGCTTTGATCGACAAGCTGATTTCCGCCTACGACCCGGACAAGGGGGCACTGATCGCGGTGCCGGTGATCGACGGAAAGCGCGGCAATCCCGTGCTGTGGTCGCGCCGCTTCTTCTCCGAGCTCCTGATGCTCCAGGGCGATATGGGCGCGCGTCATCTGATCGGGAAATACAGCGAGGCCGTGGTCGAGGTGCCGGCGACGGGGAAGGGCGCGCTGATCGACGTCGACACTCCTGATGCATTGGCTGCCGTGAAGGCCGAACTGGAGCGTCACTGATCGGGGTGTTTGCTGCTCCTACTCTGGCCGATCGTTCGTCGTGATCTGAGGCTTGCTGATCTGTTCTGGGCGGCCGTGCTCTGCGCGGCCGCTTTTTTTCTGTTGCCCCCTTGTAGATCCAGCGGGTGATTGTTATGACTGACTGGTCAGTCATTTTTAGGCCAAGAGGCCAAGAGGCCAAGAGGCCAAGAGGTCGGGTCGGGTCGGGTCAGGTCAGGTCAGGTCAGGTCAGGTCAGGTCAGGTCGGGTCAGAAGCTGACCGACCTTTTGAGACGTTCGGAGACGCATCATGTCGCAAAAGCCATCACGTCTGGCGTCGCGCCGGGAAAGCCTGCGACCGGAAACGCCTGCGCCTGATGCGGCGTCCACGACCGTGAAGCCAAAGGGCACGAAGGGGCAGAGTGCGCGTGATATCCGCAGCGCCGCGCGCAGGGAGGCGATCCTCACCGCCGCGCTCGAGGAATTCTCCGCATCGGGGTTTGCCGCCGCGCGGCTTGAAGATGTTGCCAAGCGCGCGGGTGTCGCTAAGGGCACGATCTATCTCTACTTCGCCGACAAGGAGGCGCTGTTTCAGGAACTGGCGCGCTCGATGCTGAGCCCGCTGGTCGGCCATATCGAAAACTTCGCCACCGCTGATGTGCCGTTTCGTCTCCTGATCGAAAACATGGTCGATGTGATGGTGCGGGAGGTGTTGAATACGCCACGCAAGGACATTATTCGCCTGATCATCTCCGAGGGCGCGCGCTTTCCTTCGCTCGCCGAATTCTATCATCGTGAGGTCCTGAGCCGGGTGATCGTGGCCTTGCGTCAGGTGCTGCAGCGCGCGGTCGATCGCGGCGAATTGCGGCACAAGACGCTGATCGAGTTTCCGCAATTGCTCGCAGCGCCGTTGCTGGTTGCGATCATCTGGAACAGCCTGTTCGGCGCGCTCTCGCCACTCGATGCACGGGCGATGCTGAAAGCCCATATCGACATTCTGCTGGATCATGGGAGCGCATGATGATGCAGCGATGGATGAAAACTGTCGGTATTGCAGCCGGCCTTGCGCTCGCGATAGCCGGATGCAGCAATCAGGACGACGGCAAGCTGCAGGGATGGGTCGAGGGCGATTTCATCTTCGTCAGCCCGGACGAGCAGGGCCGCATTGAGGACTTGCTGGTGCGCCAGGGCGATGCGGTCAAAGAGGGGCAATTGATCGTCGTGCTCGATTCCGATTTGCAGAAATCCGATCTCGGTGTCGCACAGGCGACCCTGACCAACACCAAGCAGGCCTATGATCGCGCGCAGCAACTGGCCAAGAGCGGCGCCGGAACACAGAAGGATTTCGACGTGGCGCAGGCTCTCTATCGCGAAGCGCAGGCACGGCTCGATGCCGCACAGACGCGGCTGACGCGCCGGAAATTGTTCAGCCCGGTCGAGGGCATGGTGCAGCAGGTCTATTACCGCACCGGGGAAACGGTGCCGGTCGGCCGCTCCATTGTATCGATCCTGCCACCCGGCAATGTGAAGGTGCGCTTCTATGTATCGGAAGCTCTGGTGGCCCGTATCGCGATCGACGATCCGATCCGGTTCAGCTGCGATGGCTGCCCGCCGGACATGGAAGGCAAGGTGATGTTCATCTCGCGTTATGCCGAATATACACCGCCGGTGATCTATTCGATGGAGGAGCGGCACAAGCTTGTCTATCTCATCGAAGCGAAGCCGAACGATCCGAAGGCGTTGCGCGTTGGCCAGCCGGTCGATGTCACGCTGCTGCCGAAGGTCGCTTCAAAATGATGGTCGCCGCAAAGTAAGGGTCGCATCGATATGACGGCCGACGCCGATATCGCCATCGACCTGCACGGGCTGACCAAGTCCTTCGGCGACCGCGTTGTCGTGCGCGACCTGTCGATGCAGGTGAAGCGCGGCACGATCTATGGCTTTCTCGGGCCGAATGGGTCGGGCAAGACCACGACAATCCGCATGCTGACGGGTCTTTTGACGCCGGACAAAGGCGACGGCACCTGCCTCGGTTATGACATCCGCACGCAGGCCGATCAGATCAAGCTGCATGTCGGCTACATGACGCAGAAATTCAGCCTCTATCAGGACCTGTCGGTGCGCGAGAATCTGGAATTCGTCGCGCGCCTGCACCTGATAAAAAGTCCGGCAAAGGCTGCGCGCGACATGATCGAGCGGCTGGGGTTGCAGGGCCGCGAGGAGCAACTCGCTGGCGAATTGTCGGGCGGCTGGAAGCAGCGGCTGGCGCTCGGCGCCTGCACCCTGCCTAATCCGCAATTATTGTTGCTCGACGAGCCGACTGCCGGCGTCGATCCGAAAGCGCGGCGTGAGTTCTGGGACGAGATCCATGCGCTGGCCGCCGAAGGCCTTACGGTGCTGGTCTCCACGCACTACATGGATGAAGCCGAACGCTGTCACGAGATCGCGTATATCGCCTATGGCGTGTTGCTGACGCATGGCACGGTGGACAATGTGATCCGGCAGGCGGGGCTTGTGACCTATGATGTCAGCGGCAGCAATGTGAACGGTCTGCTGCATGAACTGCAGAATGCGCCCGGCGTCGACATGGTCGCGCCGTTCGGCAACAGCCTGCATGTATCGGGGCGCGACGGTGCGGCTCTGGAAGAGGCGATCAAGCCGTTTCGCGATCGCGACGGCCTGACCTGGAAAAAGTCCGAGCCGACGCTGGAAGACGTGTTCATCGACCTGATGGGCCGCGCCAAGGATAATTTCCAATGAGCGTTCAGGCGCCAACCAACGCGGCGGCCGAGCGGCGCGTCTCCGCCTGGAGCGCGTTCTGGCGTCGCACCGGAGCGATGCTGATCAAGGAGTTCATCCAGCTTCGCCGAGACCGGGTGTCGTTTGCAATGATCGTGATGATCCCGCTGATGCAGCTCGTGCTGTTCGGTTATGCGATCAACACCACACCACGCGACCTGCCGACGGCCGTGCTGTTGCAGGAAAATAGCGATGTTGGGCGCTCGATCCTGAAGGCTCTTCAGAACACACGCTATTTCAAGGTCACGCATCAGGTCGAGGACGAAGCGGAGTTCGACCGGTTGCTGGCGTCGGGTTCGGTCCTGTTCGGCGTTGAGATCCCACGTGGTTTTGAGCGCGCGCTGCGGCGAGGAGACAGACCGGCCTTGCTGGTGGCGGCGGATGCGACTGATCCGGTGGCATCCGGTTCGGCGCTGGGCGCGCTTGGCCAATTGGTGCGCACAGCACTGCAGAACGATCGTGGTCTGCCGGATGCGGGACAGCCGATTTTCGAATTCCGCACGCATGCGCGCTACAACCCGGCGGCCGAGACATCGCTCAATATCGTGCCGGGCCTTGTCGGCACCATCCTCACCATGACGATGCTGATCTTCACCGCATTGTCGGTCACGCGCGAAATCGAACGCGGCACGATGGAGTCGTTGCTGGCAATGCCAATCACGCCGGTCGAAATCATGCTCGGCAAGATCATCCCTTACGTGATGGTCGGCTTCCTGCAGGCTGCTCTCATCATCGGTGTTGGCACGCTTTTGTTCGGTGTGCCGATCCTTGGCAGTCTCTGGCTGCTGGCGGCATTGTCCACGTTGTTCATCACCGCCAATCTGTCGATCGGCTATACCTTTTCGACCATCGCGCAGAATCAGCTTCAGGCGGTACAGATGTCGATGATGTTCTTTCTGCCGAATATCCTTTTGTCGGGCTTCATGTTCCCGTTCGCCGGCATGCCGATCTGGGCGCAATGGATCGGCGAGGCATTGCCGCTGACACATTATCTGCGCATTGTCCGGGCGATCATGCTGAAGGGATCGACACTGGACAACCTGCATTACGATGCCATTGCGTTGTTCGTGCTGATGCTGGTGGCGATGACGATCGCGGTGACGCGATTCAGACGGACGCTGGATTAGCGCCATTCATTCGTCGATTTTGCTGTCCAGACCGCAAGTTCATCGAATCCAGGAAGTCACTCATGTCAGCCAAGTTCACTCGCCGCGATCTTGCCAAGGGCGCCGGCTCGGTGGCTCTGGCTGCGTCTGTGAC
>JAEXXW010000089.1 GCA_023405565.1 Pseudomonadota bacterium | reverse complement strand
CGGCAGCCGCGGGCATCGCGATCTCGATTGCGCTGGTGCGTGGCTTCGCCCGCGCGTCGGCCCAGTCGATCGGCAATTTCTGGGTCGATCTCACCCGCGCTACTCTTTATGTCTTGCTACCGATCTGCGTGGTGCTGACCATCGTCTATGTCGCGCTCGGCGTGCCGCAGACCTTGTCGGCCTATGTCGAGGCGACGACGCTGGAGGGCGCAAAGCAAACCATTGCCCTTGGTCCGACCGCGTCCCAACTCGCCATCAAGATGCTGGGCACCAACGGTGGCGGCTTCTTCAACGCCAATTCCGCGCATCCCTTCGAGAATCCGGATGCCTTGTCCAACCTCATTCAGATCGTATCGATCTTCGCGATCGGTGCCGCGCTGACCAATGTGTTCGGCCGCATGGTCGGGAACGAGCGGCAGGGCTGGGCGATCTTTGCCGTCATGGGCGTCCTGTTCCTGGCCGGTGTTGCCGTTACCTATTGGGCTGAAGCCTCCGGCACGACGATGCTCAATGCGCTCGGTCTGACCGGCGGCAATATGGAAGGCAAGGAAGTCCGCTTCGGCATTGCCCTGTCCGCACTGTTCGCCGTGATCACAACGGCAGCGTCGTGTGGCGCCGTCAATGCGATGCATGATTCCTTCACGGCGCTGGGCGGCATGATCCCGATGATCAACATGCAGCTTGGCGAGATCATCATCGGCGGTGTCGGTGCCGGCCTTTACGGCATGCTGGTCTTCGTGGTGATCGCGATGTTCATCGCCGGTCTCATGGTCGGCCGGACGCCGGAATATGTCGGCAAGAAGATCGAGGCGAAGGAGGTCAAGATGGCGATGCTGGCGATCCTGTGTCTGCCGCTGTCGATCCTCGGCTTTACCGCCTTTGCGAGCGTCTTGCCGTTCGCGGTCTCGTCAATTGCCAATCCCGGCCCGCACGGCTTTTCGGAAATCCTCTACGCCTATTCGTCGGGAACGGCGAATAACGGTTCGGCTTTCGGCGGCCTGACTGGCAACACGCTCTGGTACAACACGACAATTGGCGTCGCGATGCTGATGGGACGCTTCCTGGTCATTGTGCCGGCGCTGGCGATCGCCGGATCGCTCGCCGCGAAGAAGACGGTGCCCGTCTCGGCCGGGACATTCCCGACACACGGCGCGCTGTTCGTTGGCCTTCTCACCAGTGTCATTCTGGTGGTCGGCGGTCTCACATTTTTCCCGGCACTCGCCCTTGGTCCGATCGTCGAGCATCTCGCGATGATCAACGGCACTTTGTTCTGAGCAGGGATATTCGGAGCGCAATCGATGGATAATGTCAAAAATGCCAAGCGCACGCCGGCAATGGCGATGCTGGACCCCAAGATCGTCATGCCGGCGCTCGGTTCGGCTTTCGTCAAGCTCGATCCGAGGACGCTGGTCAAGAATCCGGTGATGTTCGTTCTCGAACTCGTCACGGTTCTGACAACGATCCTGCTCATCCGCGACGTCGTGACGGGGGCAGGGAATGTCGCCTTCGGGTTCCAGATCACGCTCTGGCTCTGGTTCACGATCCTGTTTGCAAATTTCGCCGAAGCCATTGCCGAAGGACGCGGCAAGGCGCAGGCGGCTTCGCTGCGCCGGACGCGATCGGAATCCCAAGCGAAGCTGCTGACCGGCTCCGATATCAGGACTTATAAAGCAGTTCCTGGCACGAGCCTGAGGGTTGGCGATGTGGTACTGGTCGAGGCCGGAGATACCATTCCGTCGGACGGCGAAGTGATCGAAGGCGTCGCCTCGGTCAACGAAGCGGCAATCACCGGTGAATCGGCGCCTGTGATCCGTGAATCGGGGGGCGACCGTTCGGCCGTCACCGGTGGCACGCAAGTCTTGTCGGACTGGATTCGCGTGCGGATCACGGCAGCACCGGGGTCGACCTTCCTCGACCGGATGATCAAGCTGGTCGAAGGGGCGGAGCGTCAGAAAACGCCGAATGAGATCGCGCTCAATATTCTTCTGATCGGCCTCACGCTCATCTTCGTCTTCGCGACAGCGACCATTCCGAGCTACGCGTCCTATGCCAACGGCGCCGTGTCCGTGATCATCCTTGTCGCCCTGTTCGTGACGCTGATCCCGACAACCATCGGTGCCTTGCTGTCATCCATCGGCATTGCGGGTATGGACCGGCTGGTGCGGTTCAATGTGCTCGCCGTCTCGGGTCGTGCGGTCGAGGCGGCCGGTGACGTCGATACGCTGCTGCTCGACAAGACCGGCACGATCACGCTTGGCAACCGGCAGGCGACCGAATTCAGGCCACTGCGGGGTGTGACGGAGCGCGATCTCGCCGACGCGGCGCAACTCGCTTCACTGGCGGACGAAACGCCGGAAGGCCGCTCGATCGTGGTATTGGCGAAGGAGAAGTACGGCATTCGCGGCCGCGATCTGGCCGAGATGAAGGCCAATTTCATCCCCTGCACGGCGCAAAGCCGCATGAGCGGCGTCGAGATCGATGGGTCCTGGGTCCGCAAAGGTGCGGTGGATTCGATCCTGAAATTCCTGAACACGCCGGAGGCGACCTTCAGCGGGGACAACACCGTCCGTACGCTGCAGCCGCTGATCAGTCCGGATATCGCTCGGGACGTGCAGGCCATCGCCGACACCATTGCCAAAGCCGGCGGCACGCCACTGGCCGTCGCCAAGGATGGAAAGCTGCTCGGCCTTGTCTATCTGAAGGATATCGTGAAGGGCGGCATCCGCGAACGATTTGCCGAACTGCGCCGCATGGGCATCCGCACCATCATGATCACAGGCGACAACCCGATGACGGCGGCGGCCATTGCCGCGGAAGCCGGTGTCGACGACTTCCTGGCGCAAGCCACGCCGGAAGATAAGTTGCGTCTCATCCGGGACGAACAGGCGAAGGGCAAGCT
>JAEXXW010000085.1 GCA_023405565.1 Pseudomonadota bacterium | reverse complement strand
GCATCGACCGGCGTAATGAAGTGGCATGCGAAAATCTGCAGGTTGTTTTTGTCCAGCTTACCGTCCGGAGCGCCCGTGCCCGTGGGAGCGCTGCCAAAATCCACCATCGCAATGCTGGGTGGCGTGTAATGATAATAGTGCCAGCGGTCGACATTGCCGGCAAATTTTCCGAACTTCTGAAAGAGTGGAATGGCCGGCGCGTCGATGATCCATCGCCAGGTCAGGAATTTGTCGCCGTGTTTCTCGCTATGGACCGGAATGTCCTCGCTGGCTGCGTTACCGAGCGTCGACAGATGGACGAAGCTGACATGGGCCGGATCACATAAATTGTCAGCGAGGTTGAGGTAGTGGCAACCGATTTCCAGCGCGTCGCCTTCCACCGCACTCCAGTTCGGATCGTGATATTGCGGGAGATCGAAAACCCTGGATGGCTCGGCAAGGGCCGGGTCGCCCATCCAGATCCAGGCGAGCCCCATATTTTCGACGATGGGATAGGAGCGGACGCGCGCATTCGCGGGAATCATGGGTTGTCCGGGAATGCGGACACATTGGCCACTGCAGTCGAATGTAATGCCGTGATAGCCACATTCGATATTGTCGCCTTTGAGCCGTCCCGCCGATAGCGGCGCGAACCGGTGCGGGCAGGCGTCATCGAGGGCGACGATCCCTCCCGTTTCCTTGCGATAGAGCACGACGCGCTGGCCCAGGATGCGCCGCGGCGTCAGGGCCCGCGACAGGTCGCGTGACCAAGCTGCGGGATACCAGGCATTTCGGATGAATTCGCTCATCGCCGCTTCTCCGATGCATCGCCATTTATGTATGAAGTATTTACTTAATTAAAGTCTAGACGGCTGCTCCCCGCTGTCAATGGGAAGGGATGACGAAAATGGCGTCAGCCTGCCTCGATATTGGGAGGAGGGCTTGGGCGATATGCTTGTGAATGCTGCATCGCACGTGCATAAAATGGGATCGGCGCGCCGATTCCGATTGCAATGTTGATACAGAGCGCGCGGTGAAAGTCGAAGAGCCTGAGGGCACCCCTGAATCGGTTTGTTTTGTTTCGGTCAGGTGTTTTGTCTTGGGCAGATAACGTCTTGGACGTTTGATATGGCCGTTCGCATGCCGGGGGATCTGGTTCAGTCGTCGGGAGCCGCGTCCGGAGTCGAGAGATCCAAAGCCGAAACGTCTGGATTAAAAGTGCCGAAATCCAAAAAGCCCGCAGCAAAAAAAGCCAAAAGGGTTAGACGCGGTCGTCCCAAGGCACTGCGGCATGGCGAGGCTGTCGACACGCGCGACAACATTCTGCAGGCCGCTGTGAAAGTCTTCGCCGAGCGCGGGCTTGGCGGCGGCCGGATCAATCTCGTCTCGCGCGCCGCGCGCTCGAACGACCGGATGATCTATTATTATTTCGGCAGCAAGGAGAAGCTGTTCATCGAGGTGCTGGAAAAAATCTACCGGGATATGTGGGAGGCCGAGAGCAAGCTCCATCTCGACCTGTCGGATCCGGTCGCTGCGCTCAGGCACATCGTCCGCTTCACGATGAATCACTATCTCATCCACCCGGAAATGCTGACGCTGCTGAACAACGAGAATTTGCACAAGGGCAAATACGTTTCAAAGTCCAAAGCCATGAAGGAGTTGTCATCGCCAGCACTCGATCTGATGGAGAAAGTCTATCAATCGGGCGTCAAACAGGGCATGTTCCGGCGCGGCATTCCGCCCCTCCACATTTATCTGACGATTCTGGCGCTCAACTATTTCTATGTGTCCAACCGCTATACGCTGTCAGCGTTTCTTGGGCGCGATCTGATGGACGGCGATAGTTTGCCTGGCTGGCGCGACTGGGTCGAGGACATCGTGTTGCGGGCCGTGCAAGCATAACGCACGGCGCGCGCGTTATTGTTCCATACCGCCCTGGGCCAGGAATTGCTCGAGCCAGTGGATCGAGTAATTGCCGTCGATGATGTCCTGATTGCGCACCAGCGTGCGGAACAGCGGCAGTGTCGTCTCGACCCCATCCACCACGAATTCATCAAGCGCGCGCTTGAGCCGCATCAGGCATTCCTGCCGCGTCTTGCCGTGCACGATCAGCTTGCCGACCATCGAGTCGTAATAAGGCGGGATCGTGTAGCCCTGATAAGCGGCGGAATCGACACGCACGCCGAGGCCGCCCGGCGGATGGTAGTGCAGGATCTTGCCGGGTGACGGGCGGAAGTTGAACGGGTTCTCCGCATTCACGCGGCACTCGATCGCGTGACCGTAGAAATTCAGTTCATCCTGCTTGCAAGGAAGATCGCCGCCTGCGGCGACGCGGATCTGTTCCAGCACGAGATCGATATCGGTGATCATTTCCGTCACCGGATGCTCGACCTGAATGCGCGTATTCATTTCGATGAAATAGAATTCGCCGTCTTCGTAAAGAAACTCGATCGTGCCGGCGCCGAGATATTTCATCTCGCGCATGGCCTTGGCACAGACTTCGCCAATCCTGTTGCGTTGCTCGTTGTTGAGGGCGGGCGAGGGGCTTTCCTCCAGCACCTTCTGGTGACGGCGCTGCAGCGAGCAATCGCGTTCGCCGAGATGGATTGCGCCGCCGCGTCCATCGCCAAGAATCTGGATTTCGATGTGGCGCGGCTTCTGCAGATACTTCTCGAGATAAACGGCATCGTCACCGAAGGCGGCTTTGGCTTCGGTCCGCGCAGTCGAGAGCGCAAGGCTCATATCCTGTTCGGTATAGGCGACCTTCATCCCGCGGCCGCCGCCGCCGGCCGCGGCCTTCACCAGCACCGGATAGCCGATCTCCTTGCCGATCCGGAACGCTTCGTCGTCGGATGTCACACCACCTTCAGAGCCGGGCACGACCGGAATGCCAAGTTTCTTGGCGGTGCGCTTGGCTTCGATCTTGTCGCCCATCAGGCGGATATGTTCCGCTTTCGGGCCGATGAAGCTGATCTCGTGCTCGGCCAGGATCTCGGCAAAGCGCGCATTCTCGGACAGAAAGCCATAGCCAGGATGGACCGCGTCCGCGCCGGTGATTTCGCAGGCCGCAAGCAAGGCCGGGATGTTCAGATAGCTGTCGCGCGCGGACGGCGGGCCGATGCAGACACTTTCATCCGCAAGGCGCACATGCATGGCATCGGCATCGGCCGTGGAATGCACCGCGACCGTTGAAATGCCAAGCTCCTTGCAGGCGCGCAGAACGCGCAATGCAATCTCGCCGCGATTGGCGATGAGGATCTTATCGAACATCACTCAATAATCACCAGCGGCTCGCCGTATTCGACCGGCTGGCCATCCTCGACAAGGATTTGTGTCACCGTGCCGGAGCGCGGAGCCGGAATCTGGTTCATCGTCTTCATCGCTTCGATGATCAGAAGCGTCTCGCCGGCCTTCACCGGCTGGCCGATATCGATGAAGGGTTTCGCACCGGGCGAGGGCGCAAGATAGGCGGTACCGACCATCGGCGAAGGCACAGCGCCTGGATGCTTTGCAGGATCATTGCCCGTCACGGCTGCGACCGCGGCTGGCGTCGCAACGGTCGCGGCCGGGGCAGCCACCTGCACGGCGCGTGCAGCACGGCCGATCTTGACGCGCAAGCCATCGCGCTCGATTTCGATGTCGGTCAGCCCGGTTTCGTCGAGCAGTTTGGCGAGACCACGGATCATGTCCTCGTCATAAGGTTGCGCGCCGGTCTTTTTGTCTTTGTCTGCAGCCACGTCGTGTCAGCCCTTCGCTGTGTCGATCATTGCGGCGATGCTATCGATCGCCAGACGATAACCTTGCACGCCAAGCCCGCAGATCACGCCCTTCGCTGCCCTGGAGACATACGAATGGCGGCGGAAATCCTCGCGCGCGTGAATATTGCTGATATGGACCTCGATCACCGGTGTCTTGCCGAGCAGCAGGGCGTCCAGAATCGCGATCGATGTATGGGTATAGGCGGCCGGATTGATGACAATGCCGGCAGCTTTGCTCGTATGGGCCTCCTGGATCCAGTCGACCAGTTGCCCCTCGTGGTTGCTCTGGCGGAATTCGATTGCAAGGCCGTGTCTCTGGCCCGCCTCTTGGCACAGCTTTTCCACGTCCTTGAGCGTGGTGCGGCCATAGAT